>JAJUHG010000362.1 GCA_029267995.1 Micrococcales bacterium | reverse complement strand
GCAGCGCACGGGCCGCCGCGACGGCAAGACCCGCGACGAGGTCCGCGCCGCGCCGACGCACCGCAGCCCGGGCCGACGGTGCGCCCACCACGAGGAGAGGGCGCCCTGCCTGGGCGCGGGCGAGGACGGGGGCGAGCCCCCGCACCGCGGCACCGAGGTCCTCCTCGAGCACCCGCGTGAGGTCCGCGCGTCCCCGGTCCTTCCACGCTGCGACGAGCTCACGGACAGGACCGTCGTAGGACGCGCGTGCCCATACCGGCAGCGGCGGTCTGCCGTCGAGCCGGTCGAGCCGGGGCGCGTCGGCCTCGCACCGGCGCACGGGCGCGCGCAGGGCCGACCGGCACGGCTCGCACAGCACGAGGTCGAGCGCCCCGCAGCCCGCGCACTCGACCGGGACGACGACGCGCGCGAGCGCCGCGAGCCAACCCAGGACCGCGCCGTCGCGCCCACGCGGCGGCGTGCCGCGTCCGGGGCGGGCGTCGTCGTGCACGCGAGGCAGCATGCCCCTCGCCCGTCGAACCGGACCCGCGCAGGGGCCCAGCGCTGTGGAACGCCTCGCCGTGCTCGTGCGACGCAGCACCTCAGCCGGGGAACGCGGGGTGCCACACCCCCGTCGCGACCTGCTCCCAGCTCGCCGCGCGCCACTGCCACAGCGCGCCGTCCTCGGTCGCGACGTGCAGCGTGCGGTCACCCTTGCCCGCCGCGAGGTGCACGACGGGCGACCCACCGCCCGGCGCGCCGCGCGAGGTCGTGAGCCCGTCGACCGGGACCATCTGGACCGCGCTCGCCGAGGCGCCCGCGACCGAGCCGAGCACCGCGAGCGTCGACTCGTCGACCCACACGGCCTCGCGGGCCTCCGTGAGCACCGCGCCCACCTGGTGCGGGGCCCCGATGCGCTGGGGCCGGCCGATGTCGTCACGCAGCACGGCCGCGACGTCGACCGTGACCCCCTCCTCGCCCGAGGAGACGACGACGATCCGTGCGCCGTCGCGCGCGACCCGCAGCGAGCGCACCTCGCGCCCCTCGAGCCACTCGGCGACGACCTCGACCGCCTCGACGCGCGAACGGGCCGCGAGCAAGCGACCCGCGTTGCGCTCGGGACTCGTCCACACCCAGCCGTGCCGGTCGACGCTCGGGGCCACGAGCCGGCGCCCCTCGAGCCACGGTTCGGACAGCTCCTCCCCGCGCGGGTCCACGAGGTCGCGACCGTCGACCGCGACGAGCGGGAAGGCCGCCGCGCCCTGCGCGATCGCGCTCACCCGCTCGGGGTCGAGCTGGACGACGCCGTCGACCCGCTCGAGACCGTCCGGGCCGAGCGCGACGACGAAGCCCTCGGCGTCGAGCGCGAGGAGCGAACCGTCCGGTGCGGGGTCGCGGAGCAGGGTGTCGTCCGCGGGGACCGCGATCTGCACGCCCTGGACCTGGACCTGGACCTCGCTCACCCCGCTCGGCGAGCCGCGCGTGAGGACCGCCTCGATCTGGGCGAGCACGAGCGCCTGGTCCGCACGAG
>JAJUHG010000361.1 GCA_029267995.1 Micrococcales bacterium | reverse complement strand
CGTGCGGGCCGCGTCGCGCACCTCGTCCGGGGTCGCGAGCGGGACCGAGGCGAGCGGTGCGCCGGTCGCGGGCGCCGTCGTCGTCGTCGAACCGCCCGCGCGGCCCGCGAGGCGTGCGGTGAGCGAGGCGGCCTCGCCTGGTTCGAGGGCGTAGGTCGCGCGCGGGTCGAGCTCGGGGTCGGCGACGGCGTCCATGTCAGCTCGGGGTGTAGGGCGAGACGACGACCTCGATGCGCTGGAACTCCTTGAGGTCGGAGTAGCCGGTCGTGGCCATCGCGCGGCGCAGCGCACCGATGAGGTTGAGCGTGCCGTCGGCCGTGTGGCCGGGGCCGAAGAGGATCTGCTCGAGGTTCCCCGCCGTGCCCACGCGCACGCGCTCGCCGCGCGGGAGCTTGGGGTGGTGCGCCTCGGGTCCCCAGTGCCAGCCCTGACCGGGCGCCTCGCCCGCGCGCGCGAGTGCCGCGCCGAGCATCACGGCGTCGGCGCCGCACGCGATCGCCTTGACGAGGTCGCCGGAGCGGCCCACGCCGCCGTCGGCGATCACGTGCACGTAGCGCCCGCCCGACTCGTCGAGATAGTCGCGGCGGGCCGCGGCGACGTCGGCGACCGCCGTGGCCATCGGGGCATGGATGCCGAGCGAGGTGCGCGTCGTGTGTGCCGCACCGCCCCCGAAGCCCACGAGCACGCCCGCCGCGCCCGTGCGCATGAGGTGCAGGGCAGCGGTGTAGCTCGCCGCACCCCCGACGATCACGGGCACGTCGAGCTCGTAGATGAAGCGCTTGAGGTTGAGCGGCTCGGCCCGCGAGGACACGTGCTCGGCCGAGACCGTCGTGCCGCGGATGACGAACAGGTCCACGCCCGCGTCGACGACGGTCTTCCAGTACTCCTGCGTGCGCTGGGGCGAGAGCGACCCGGCGACCGTGACCCCTGCCGCGCGGATCTCGCGCAGCCGCTCGGTGATGAGGTCGCGCTGGATCGGGGCGGAGTAGATCTCCTGCATCCGCGCGATCGCGTTCTCGCCGAGGTTCGCGATCTCCTCGATGAACGGGCGGGGGTCCTCGTAGCGGGTCCACAGGCCCTCGAGGTCGAGCACGCCGAGGCCGCCGAGCTTGCCCAGCGCGACGGCCGTCTCGGGGCTCATCACGGAGTCCATGGGCGCCGCGATGACGGGCAGCTCGAAGTGGTAGGCGTCGATCTGCCAGCCGACGGAGACCTCCTCGGGGTCGCGCGTGCGCCGCGAGGGCACGACCGCGATGTCGTCGAAGGTGTACGCGCGCCGCGCTCGCTTGCCGCGTCCGATCTCGATCTCGGTGCTCACGAGAGGCAAGGCTACTCGGCCCAGGCGCGGCCGTGGCCCGGTGCGCGGGTGGGGGCGCTCGCACGGCGCGCGACGCGCCGAACCACACGGGTGTGACTCGTTGTCGCAGGTCGCTGCCACAGTGGTCTTGACGCACCACGAAGGGGATGACGTGATGAGCTGGATCGACGGGCCGCTCCTCGGCTTCGACACCGAGACCACGGGCGTGGACCCGCTGCGCG
>JAJUHG010000360.1 GCA_029267995.1 Micrococcales bacterium | reverse complement strand
TCGCCTGCTGCACACGGCTGGGGCCTCGGATTTCGGATCCGGGCAAAGGTCATCGACCGTACGCTCACGTCCTGCCGGGTGTGCAGCTCGATCGTGCGGGACGCGACCGCGGACTGGTCTTGAGGGCTTTTGGCCCGTCGGTCACCCTAACGTTTGCGCCACGGAAAGGCAAACCCCCGGCGGGACGGCCTTTACCTTTGCGAGGTGTGTCCGATTCTGGCGCACCGTGCTCCCGGTGGCACGCTCCCGCGGGCCGTTCCTAGCATGGACGATGGTCACCATCGAGAACGTCACGGTCGAGGTCGACGACGTCGACGCGGGAGAAGCCTTCTACGGCGCCCTCGGACTCGCGACGCTCGTGCGTCCTGCGCCGACGACGGCGTCCCTCGAGGGCTTTCGGGGCTTCGTCCTCGGGCTCGTCGCGGCACAACCCGCCGACGTCGACCTGCTGCTCGCCGAGGCGGTCGCCGCCGGGGGCACACCGCTCAAGGAGCCAGCCCGGTCGCTGTGGGGCTACGGGGGCTCGCTGCGCGCGCCGGACGGGACCGTCGTGAGCCTCGCGTCGAGCTCGCGGAAGAGCTCGGGCCCGGCGCGTGTGGTGGTCGAGCAGCTCGCGCTCCAGCTCGGGGTCGCGGACGTCGCGGCGAGCAAGGAGTTCTACGTCTCCCACGGCTTCGAGGTCGCCAAGAGCTTCGGCAGGCGCTACGTCGAGCTCGACACGGGCGCGGTGTCGCTCACCCTCAACCCGCGCGAAAAGCTCGCCCGGACGATGGGGGTCGAGGAGCACGGCTCGCGCTCCCACGGGATCGTCGTGCGGGGTGGGACGGGCGAGCTCACCGACCCCGACGGTTTCCGGTGGGTCCCCGCGTGACCGGGTGAGACCGCACCACCGGGGGAGACCACGCCGCCGTCGGGCTCACGCGACGAAGATGCAGAACGGGTGGCCTGCGGGGTCGGCGAGGACGTAGAGCGGTTCGTCGGGGTCGCCCGTGCGGTCCAGGAGCAGTCGTGCCCCGAGCGACTCCGCGTGCTCGCGCTGGCGCTCGAGCTCGGCGCGGTCGGGCACGGTCGTGTCGAGGACCACCGAGACGATCGTGGGGAAGGCCATGCCTCGATCCTCCGCCCGCGCCGGGCAGCGTGCCATCGGGGACGCGGCGCGCGGAGTCTAGAGTTCGTGCGTCCGCACCTGCCGCCCCGTGGAGGCCGCGCTTTGCCCCGCAACCTGCTCGGCGCCGTCGCCACGCTCGTCGTCCTCGTCGTTGCGCTCCTCGCCCTGCACGCGCTCGACGGGCCCGAGGAGGCGCCGTCGTCGGACGTGTGGAACCCGGTCGACGCGGACCCTGCGACCTTCCGGGACGAGCTCGCGCTGCTCGCCTCGATCCCGCAGCGGGAGCGTGCGAGCGGCGCGGGGTTCTCGCGCGAGGTGTTCGGCGAGCGTTGGGCGGACGTCGACGGCAACGGCTGCGACACCCGCAACGACGTGCTCGCACGCGACCTCCTCGACGTCCGGTTGCGCCCGGGCACGTGCCTCGTGCAGTCGGGCACGCTGCACGACCCGTTCACGGG
>JAJUHG010000359.1 GCA_029267995.1 Micrococcales bacterium | reverse complement strand
GACGCGTCCCGCCGGCCTGCCCGGACGCTCAGGCCGAGCTTCTCCCACCAGGTGAGCATGTCGCCGTCCCCTCAGCTCGTCCTGGACGCCCGTGCGCGTTCGAGCCCGAGCCCATGGTTGAACGCCCGCTCGCCCACGAGCTCGAGCGCACGCCGGTACTCCTGCGGTGAGGTCCCGTCGGCCTCGTACCTGCGCGCCGTGCTCGCGAGCCGCGCGTCCTCGATGAGCCTTCTGGCCGTGAGCTGCGCGACGTACGTGCGGAACTCTGCGTCGTGGCTGGGCGAGTAGGTGTCGGGGTACTGCACGAAGGTCCACAACCACGCGAGGGCTCGTGCACGGGTGAAGCCCCGCCAGACGCCCTCGGCGATCACCTCCTGGGCGTCCGGTGCGTCGTACGCGTCGCGGATGTGCCGCCAACCGAACGCGCGCAGGGCAACCTCGTCCCGGACGACCTCGGTCCCGAGCTTGACGCGTGTGCCGAGGCGCAGCGCGACGTCGTCGAGCGTGATCTCGCGACCTGCCTTCTCGGGCCACACGGGCACGAGCTGGGCGAGCGCGTCCTCGCGCGCCTTGATCCTTCGGTAGTCAGGTCGACCGACCACCGTCATCTTGAGCCCGAGGGGCTTCCACCAGTGGGACATGCTTCCTCCTGTGTCGAACGTGCGGCGCCGCGCCGGGGCACCTTCGCACCGGGCACGGCCGGTGCGCCGGGCGGTCGAACGGCGCCCGGCGCTGAGGGGACTTACTCGTGCCCTGCGCGCTCAGAAGCGCAGAAGCACGCTCGTCTCGTCGAACGTGTCTCGTCCGAGCGTCTCCATCGCTCGGCGGTACGCGTGCGGGTTGCTCCCGTCGGCCTCGAGCTCGCGGGCGAGCTCGGCGAATCCCTCGAGGTCGAGGAGGTTCCCTTCCTCGAGGATCTCTTGGGCTCTCTCACGGTCCGCGGTGTACCGCAGCCCGCCGGCCCGGGGGATGTACTGGACGAAGTTCCACAGCCACGCCCGTGCCCGGGCGTGCGTGAAGCCCTCCCACACGCCGCCCACGACGACGACGTCCGCGTCCGGAGCCTCGTAGGCCGCCTCGATCTGCGCCCACCCGTGTGCCCGGCGGGCTGCTTCCTCGAACTCACGGGCGCGTTCGACCTCGGCCTGCGCGGCGTCGAGGCGCTGCGCCGCCTCCGCGAGCGTGATCCGCCCGTCGGGGGAGTCGAAGCCCACGGGGGCGAGCCTCGCGAGCACAAGCGCACGGTTCTCGGGCGGGGGGCTCAGCGGGCTTCGCACGTCGAACCTCAGTCCGAGCTGATTCCACCAGCTCGACATGGGGATGCCTCCTTCATCGATCCTTGCGGCGCGCGGTTGCGCGACGCCCGTTCTTCCCCTGGGGCACCCGGGAGTCGATGACTCGGGTTGCCGTGCGGCCAGCCAGGTACTGAGAGCCGCATCTCTGGAACGTGCCCACACCATAACCACACCCACCGACAACTACGATCACGACCGTGAGCAACGACGCCGAGTTCCGCTGGTCGACCCTGCCCGAGCTGCGCGAGCGCACGAGCATCAAGTGGCGCGCCT
>JAJUHG010000358.1 GCA_029267995.1 Micrococcales bacterium | reverse complement strand
CGCCATCGGTACACGAGCTACGACGCCGCGTACCTCGCACTCGCCGAGGCGCTCGACGCGCCGCTGCATACCTGCGACGCGAAGCTCGCGAGCGGCGGGCACACTGCGCTCGTTCGGGTGCATGCAGGTGCCACCCCGCCAGGTTGACGGGCGTCGCGTCACGCGGTGGCCTACTGGTCGCAGCTGTCGCACACTCCGCTGGTCGGGAGCTGCATGTAGCACGAGTCGCACACCGGGCGATCCTCGTCCTCTCGCCGCTCGCCCCCACGGCTCCCACCGCCCCGGAGCCAGTTCACCGGCAGGGTCACCTTCCTGAACTGACCATCTCCAGGTGCGGGCACTCCCGCGTGTGCACCATCGCGAGCCCTGGCGCCGTGCACAGCTCCAGAGCGGCAGGGTCGTCGACCGTCATGATTGCGAGCCTCCGACACTCGCGGTCTTACTCACACGCCACCCCATCCCCGTCGCGATCCAGGTGCTTCCCGTACCCCGGCTCGCCGCGAAGGATCGGCGTGACCCCCGCCTCCCGAGCCTCGGTGCAGTTCTTGTAGTACGCGTCCTTCGACGGCTGCGAGGGTTTCGGATCCGGCGTCACGTCGGGCGGTTCCGGCGCGATCGTCTCCTTGGGCGCCGGCACGTCCGGCGACGCCGCCCCCTCCGGCAGCGGCTCGTGGGGGCACCCGGCCAGAACCCGCTCGATCGCGTCCTTCTCAGGCTGGACCACCCACAGCCCGTACGCGTGCTTCACGGCGACCTGTCGCGCGACGTACGCGCACCGGAACGCCTTGTTCCTGGGCAGCCAGGTCGCGGCGTCGCCGTCGCCCTTCTGCTGGTTGGCCGGCCCGTAGACGGCGAGCAGGTTGAGCGGGTCGTTGCCGATCCCGTGCAGCGCGGCCTCGGCGAGGTGCTGGGCACCCTTCTGCCACGCGTCACTGAGCGCGACCACGTGGTCGATCTGCACGAGGTTGGCGCTGTCGCCGCGCTCGAACACGATCGCGTCGCCCGTGAAGGGGTCGTGCAGCACGCCGCTGAGCACGACGCACCCGTGCGTGCCGGGCTTGAGGACGACGTCGTGCAGGTCGCGGCGCAGGATGTCGTTGCGGGTGTCGCAGCCGTTGCGGTCGAGGTCGACCGAGCGGTAGGCGAACAGGTCGCGGTCGTACCCGGTCTTGGGGTCGCGCGGCCGCACCTCGAGCAGGGCGAGGGCCTCGAGCGCCGTCGTCGGCTCGCTGGCGGGTTCGTCCGTGGGCGAGGGGGACGGGGCGTCGTCGGGCTCGGGGCTTGCGGGGGCCGACGACGGCGCGCCGGGCTCGGGGCTCGCAGGTGCCGCGGACGGCGTGTCGGGTCCGGGGCTCACGGCGGAGAACGACGGCGCGTGAGGGCTCGGGGCGTCGTCGGCGGCGGGCGGCAGCTCGACCGAGGGTTCGCTGAGGCACCCGCCGAGCAGGAGCGCCAGACCGAGGCCGAGGACGGCGCCCCTCAAGGCCCGCCCGGCCCGGGCGGGACACCCCCGCACCCTGGCCGTCACCGCGTCACCGCCCCTCGCCTGCGTGCGGGCTCCCTGAGGAGATCGACCTCGCGGAGCGGCGTCTTGAGGGTGGCGGCTCTCACCAGG
>JAJUHG010000357.1 GCA_029267995.1 Micrococcales bacterium | reverse complement strand
GGGAGGTTCTTGCCGACGTGGTCGGCGCGGATCGGCAGCTCCCGGTGGCCGCGGTCGACGAGCACCGCGAGGCGCACTGCGCGCGGGCGCCCGACGTCGCTCAGGGCATCGAGCGCGGCACGGATCGTGCGACCCGAGAACAGCACGTCGTCGACGAGCACCACGACGCGGTCGTCGACCCCGCCCGCGGGCAACCGGGTCTCGCCGAGCGGGCGGACGGGCGCGCGGTGCAGGTCGTCACGGTGCATCGTGATGTCGAGCGAACCGCACTGGGCCTGCGGGTCGAAGTCGGGCTCGACGTCGGCGAGACGACGCGCGAGGCGCTCGGCGAGCGGGAGGCCGCGCGTCGGGATCCCCAGCAGGACGAGACCGTCAGCACCCTTGTTGTGCTCGAGGATCTCGTGGGCGATCCGGGTCAGGGCCCGGGAGACGTCGTCCGGGCCGAGGACCTCGCGGCCGTCGGCAGGCACGGGTGGGCTGGACATCCGGTGGTGCTCCTTCCCCGCCTCACAGGACGGGCCTTAAAGGATGGCTGGTGCGTCCGCCAGCCTAGTGCACCGCACGGATCTCGCCCGAGGTGTCCACGCCGGGACGAGGGCTCGAGGTGCTACGGCCTCGCTTTCGAAGGACACCGAGCGTCCTGACCCGCAATGATGGTCGCCATGGACGGATGGATCGTCTTCCAGGCGGTCGCGGCCGGCACGGTCGCCGGCACCGCTGCGGTCCTGTACGTCTGGTGGCGGCTGTCCCGCAAGGACCGCTTCGTGTTCTGGCTCGTGGTGTGGCTCGTGCTGACCGCGGTGCTCCTGCTGCTCAACGCCCTGATCCCGCTCACCGAGCCTGGCACGCCGCTCGACACCTTCTGCCTGTGGCTGCGCTCGCAGGCCCTCGCCGCGACCACGCTCGTCGCGATCCCGGCGCTCGGGTCGATCACGGGCGGGCCGAGACTGCGCTGGTGGGTCGTGACCGTGGGCGGCCTCTTCGCGCTGCGCGCGGTCCTCTTCCTCACGACGGACCTCGTGTACGCGCACCGGTACGTCGACGGCTCCCCGCACTACGGCCCGCTCATCACCGTGAGCTTCGCGCTCCCCGTGCTGCTCGCCCTCGCGTACGTCGTGCTCGGGATCCGACGCATGACTGCGGGCGCGATGCGCACCGCCGCAGCGCTCGCGGTCGCGCTGAGCTTCGGCGGGCTCACGGCCGCGTTCGTGCTCGAGACCGGTCCGGTCGCCGAGCTGTTGACCTCGCTGTGGGCGCTGCCCGTCGTCGCGGTCGTGATCTACGGCGGGGTGCGGCGGACGCGCGCGTCGATCGCGCGCAGCGCACGGCAGAAGCACATGCGCGACGCGGTCGCGGCGCTCACGAACGCCGCGTGGTTCGACCGCGAGCCCGAGCAACTCCTCGAACGCGCCGAGATCGCGGCCCGCGCCCTGCTCGGTGCTGAGCGCATCGAGGGGCGGATCACCCGGACCGCGCGCGGCGGTCACCACACCTCGTTCTCGGCCCCGGCCGAGGTGACCCGTGACCCGCAGGCGACCGGTTTCCTCGACGACCTCGGCCAGGTGGTCTCGGCGGCCGCGGACCGGCACGACCTGAGCCGGCGGCTGCGCGATGCCGCC
>JAJUHG010000356.1 GCA_029267995.1 Micrococcales bacterium | reverse complement strand
GAGTCGTTGTCCTCGTACGGGGGGTAGTTGTCGATCAGCAGGTAGCCCTCGGTCACGTACAGCCCGATCGCCTCGGGCTGGAGCACCCCGGTCTCGAGGACGAGCCGACGCAGACCGCGCTCGAGCGCGATCTTCTCGAGCTCGCGCAGCACGATCCGGGACAGGCCCTTGCGGCGGTGCTCGGGCACGACGTACATGCGCTTGAGCTCGCCGACACCCTCGCCGAAGGCCGCGACCGGGTCACGCAGAGCACCGCACGCGACGGCCTCCCCCTCGTGGCGCACCAGGACGGCAGCCTCGAGCGGACGGGTCGAGACCTCGTCGTCGAAGTCTTCCTCGCCGTAACGCTCGAGCAGCTCGGCCTGCTGGGCGCGGACGAGCGCCTGCAGCTCCTCGTTCTCCCAGTCCACGCGTTCGATCGTGACGTCCACGAGTGCTCCCTCCGGTCAGCCGACGAGCGACTTCAGCACCGACGTGAAGAATCGCAGCCCGTCGGTGCCACTGCGTGGGCCCTTCGCCCCGTCGGGCCCGAAACCGGGCTCGACCGCGTGCTCGGGGTGCGGCATGAGGCCGACCACGTTACCCCGCTCGTTGCTCACCCCGGCGATGTCCCGCCACGAACCGTTGGGGTTCTCCCCGACGTAGCGGAACACGACCCGACCCTCGCCCTCGAGCTCGTCGAGGGTGCGCTCGTCGGCCACGTACTGGCCGTCCTGGTTCTTGAGCGGGACCGTGATGACCTCGCCCTCGGCGTACTCGTTCGTCCACGGGGTGTCGGTGCGCTCGACGCGCAACTGCTGCTCGCGGCACACGAAGCGGCGGTGGTCGTTCTTGATCATCGAGCCGGGGAGCAGGTGCGCCTCGGTGAGGATCTGGAACCCGTTGCAGATCCCGAGCACGGGCAGGCCACCGCGGGCTGCCTCGACGATCGACCCGGTCACGGGTGCGAAGCGGCTGATCGCCCCGGCGCGCAGGTAGTCGCCGTAGGAGAAGCCGCCGGGGAGGATCACGGCGTCGACCCCGTGCAGGTCGGCGTCGGCGTGCCAGAGCGCGACGGGTTCCCCGCCGGCGAGGCGGACGGCGCGTGCGGCGTCCCGGTCGTCGAGCGAGCCGGGGAAGGTCACGACGCCGACGCGCATCAGTCCTGCTCCTCGTAGACCGCGACGACATCCTCGATCACGGGGTTCGAGAGCACCTGCTCGCCGGCCGCGCGGGCCGCGGCGAGGATCTCCTCGGTCACGGGGCCGTCGACCTCGAGCTCGAAGCGCTTGCCCTGGCGCACGCCCGAGAACTGATCGAAGCCGAGGCGCGGCAGCGCGCTCGCGACCGCCTTGCCCTGGGGGTCGAGGATCTCTGGCTTGGGCATGACGTCGACGACTACTCGTCCCACGGGGTGCTCCTGCGTCTCGCGGCGGGGGGTCGCGGCCAGGATACCGCCGTGGCCCGCGCGAGGTCCGGGCGGTCCGGCCCCTGACCACCGCCGCAGACGGCGCGCCCGCGCCTGAGGTCGCGGGCCACACCCCGAGCTGGTCCCCGGCGGGGTCGGCGAGGGGGAAGCGCCGTCTGCCTGGGGACTCCTACGGTCGCCTCAGCGGCACTGCACGATCTCGTCGGGGACCTCGAGCTCGAAGGT
>JAJUHG010000355.1 GCA_029267995.1 Micrococcales bacterium | reverse complement strand
CGTTCTGGCGCACGATCGTTCCACTCGGGCGGGTTGGCGAGCACCTTCGTTCCACTTCAGGACCGGAACGTTCCCGGTGGACGGGACTGGTCCGCAGATGACCGGGACGTTCCACATCAGGGGTGAGGGCTTGGGTGGGGGCTTGGGTGTGCGTCCTGGGGGTGGCTCGGGGTGGCTCGGGGTGCCTCGGGCCGAGAGGCGGACGGGTCGGTCGGGGGTGCGCGTGCGCGGCTAGCCTGCGCGTGTGAGTCCTGCGCAGCACCCCGGTCCCGTGCGTCTGGTCGTGACGGACGTCGACTCGACGTTCATCACGGCCGAGGTCATCGAGCTCCTCGCCGAGCGGGCAGGATCCGGTGAGCGCGTCGCGCAGGTCACCGAGCGCGCGATGCGCGGCGAGATCGACTTCGCGACCTCGCTCCACGAGCGCGTCGCGACCCTCGCAGGGCTCCCGGTCTCGGTGTTCGACGAGGTCCGCGCCGAGGTCGAGCTCTCCCCCGGTGCACGCGAGCTCGTGACCGAGCTTCAGGCGCGCGGGTGGCCGCTCGGGCTCGTCTCGGGCGGCTTCGCGGAGGTCGTCGAGCCGCTCGCTGCCTCGCTCGGGATCGAGCACGTGCGGGCGAACCGGCTCGAGGTCGCGCGCGGGCGGCTCACGGGGCGCGTCACGGGTGAGATCGTCGACCGCGCGGGCAAAGAGCGTGCGCTGCGCGAGATCGCGCGCCTGCTCGACATCCCCCTCGAGCACACGGTCGCGATCGGCGACGGCGCGAACGACCTCGACATGCTGCGCGCGGCAGGGCTCGGTATCGCCTTCAACGCCAAGCCGCTCGTGTGCGCCGAGGTCGACTTCGAGGTCACGGGCCGCCTCGACGCGGTCCTCGACATCATCGACACGCACCCCGTGCGCTGAGCCTCAGCGCGGGGGCGTGACGACGTCGACGAGCCGCGCGGTCCCCGGGTCGAGGCGCGACCAGGACGTCGTGAGCTCGAGGACCGCGTACGTCGCGGTCGGCACCCCGTGGCGCACCCGGTCGAGGAGCGCCTCGTCGTCGTCCTCGCGCGCGAGCACGGCCGCGGTGCGCGAGATCGTCGGCTCGTGCCCGACGACGGCGACGGTGCGGACCCGGTCGTCGACCTCGCGGACGACGTCGAGCACGGTCCCCACGCCCGCGGAGTACAGCTCGTCGCGCACGTCCTCCTCGGGAGCAGGCTCGAGGGCCGCACCGAGGTGCTGCCACGTCTCGCGCGTGCGCACCGCGGCCGAGACCAGCGCAACCTCGGGCACGAGGCCAGCGCCCGCGAGCGACGCACCGACCCACGCCGCCTGCTCGCGGCCCGTCGCGGTGAGCGCGCGCAGCTCGTCAGGGCCGCCCGAGCCGGGGGCGGCCTTCGCGTGGCGCAGCAGCACGAGCCGCAGGGTCCGGTCCGAGTGCGGCGTCACGGCTCACAGCCCCATCGCGTGGACGCCACCGTCGACGTGCACGATCTCCCCCGTGGTCGCGGGGAACCAGTCGGACAGCAGCGCGGCGACGGCTCGCGCGGTCGGCTCGGGGTCGGACACGTCCCAGCCGAGCGGGGCACGGTCGGGCCACCCGCCCTCCATCGCCTCGAACCCCGGGATCGACTTCGCGGCGGTCGTGCGGATCGGGCCG
>JAJUHG010000354.1 GCA_029267995.1 Micrococcales bacterium | reverse complement strand
GGGGTGCGGCGTCGGGGCGGCGTCGGCGACGGGCGCCTCGCTCGGGGCCGGGGCGGCGTCGGCGCGGGGCGGCTCGGACGGGCCCTCGCGGCGCGAGCGCCGGGCGAGAAGGCCCACGACGGTGCCGACGACGACGAGCGCGGGCACGCCGAACAGGACGAGGTCAGGAATCTGGTCGATCACGGGACCAGTCTCTCAGCCCGCGCGGGTACGGCGCGCGAGGCTAGCGGCGCGCGCGCGAGACGACGCTCTCGAGCCGGTGGGCGAGCCCGTCGGCGGTGAAGTACGGGTCCTCCTGGGTCGCGGTCGTCGCGAAGAGGTCCTCGAGGCTCGTGTCGACCGGCTCGACCTCCTCGACCGGTTCTGCGCGGCGCGAGCCGAAGCGCGCGGACAGGCCGGCGCGCAGGTCGCGGAAGAAGTCGCGCAGGCCGACGCTCTCGGGGCTCACGGCCGCCGCGAGGACGACGACGAGGAGGGACACGAGGACGGCGATGCCAACGGCGAGGACAAGAACACGCATGGTTCCAGTGTCAGTCACGTGCGCGCGCCCGCCACCCGAGGGGGCCCTTGCGCACAGAACTTTCACGCCGTCGCTAGGCCGTCTCCTCGCTCATCCGCTGGGAGATGACGGTCGTCACACCGTCCCCGCGCATCGTGACGCCGTAGAGCGCGTCGGCGATCTCCATCGTGCGCTTCTGGTGCGTCACGACGATGAGCTGGGAGTCCTCGCGCAGCTCGGAGAAGATCTCCAGGAGGCGCCCGAGGTTCGCGTCGTCGAGCGCGGCCTCGACCTCGTCCATGACGTAGAAGGGGCTCGGGCGAGCCTTGAAGATCGCGATGAGCAGCGCGACCGCGGTGAGCGAGCGCTCGCCGCCGGACAGCAGCGAGAGCCGCTTGACCTTCTTGCCCGCGGGGCGCGCCTCGACGTCGATCCCGGTCGTGAGCCACGAGTCGGGCTCGGTCAGCACGAGCCGGCCCTCCCCGCCCGGGAACAACCGGGGGAAGATCTTCTCGAACTGCTCGGCGGTGTCGCGGTAGGCGTCGGCGAAGATCTGCTCGACCCGCTCGTCGATCTCGCGCACGATCTCGAGCAGGTCCGCACGGGACTTCTTGAGGTCCGCGAGCTGGGTCGTGAGGAACTGGTGGCGCTCCTCGAGGGCCGCGAACTCCTCGAGCGCGAGCGGGTTGACCCGGCCGAGCAGCGCAAGGGCCCGCTCCGCGGCGCGCAGCCGCTTCTCCTGCTCCTCGCGCACGTAGGGCACGCTCGCGGGCCGCTCGCGGTCGAGCTCCTCGCCCGGGGCGAGCGTCACGGGGACGGGCTGCTCGGGTCCGTACTCGGCGAGCAGGTCGGCCGGCTCGGTCCCGAGCTCCTCGACCGCACGCGCCTCGAGCTGCTCGAGGCGCAGCTGCTGCTGGGCGCGCGCGACCTCGTCGCGGTGGGCGACGTCGGTGAGCTGGGCGAGCTCGCGCGCGAGCTCGTCGACCCGCGAGCGGACCGCGGTGAGCTCACGCTCGCGCTCGGTGCGCGCGTGCTCGGCGCGCTCACGCTCGGCGCCGGCCCGCGCGAGCGAGGACTCGATCAGCACGAGCGTGCGCCGGGCGCCGACCGAGACAGCCGCCGCGACCGCGGCCTGCTGCGCCCGCACGCGCTCGCGCTCGGCCGCCTTCTCGCG
>JAJUHG010000353.1 GCA_029267995.1 Micrococcales bacterium | reverse complement strand
GGCGAAGCGCGTGAGGAACGTCGCCTCCTCCATCGCCGAGTCGCCGCCGCCCACGACGGCCACGGCCTGCTCGCGGAAGAAGAACCCGTCGCACGTCGCGCACCACGACACGCCGCGGCCCGAGAGGCGCTTCTCGTCCTCGAGGCCCAGCTCGCGGTAGGCCGAACCGGTCGCGAGGATCACGGCACGCGCGGTGACCTCGGTGCCGTCCGAGAGCACGACCGTCTTGACCGGTTCGGTCAGGCGCAGCGCGGTCGCGTCGTCCCACAGCACCTCGGCGCCGAACCTCTCGGCCTGCGCCTGGAGGTTCTCCATGAGGTCGGGGCCCAGGATGCCCTCGGGGAAGCCCGGGAAGTTCTCGACGTCGGTCGTGTTCATCAGGGCGCCGCCCGCAGTCACCGAGCCAGCGACGACGAGCGGTGCGAGACCCGCACGGGCGGCGTAGATCGCCGCGGTGTACCCGGCAGGTCCGGATCCGACGATGACGACGTCGCGGGGCGTGCTGGGGTTCTCGGTCACGGCATGGTCCTTCGTCTGGTGATCTGCTCGGGTCTACCCGCTGAACAGATCCTAGGCCGGGGATGTTCCGGGCCTGGGTGTGCCGCGGCGGGTACGGCTCAGTCGAGCTCGATCTCGTAGAGCATGACGCGGTTGTCGCCCTCGGCGGTCACGGGCAGCTCGGTGAACCACAGCACGAGGTTCCCGGTACGCACGGGCTCGTCGAAGAACAGCACCGTCTCGGGGCTCATCGAGCCCGAGGCGAGCACCTCGCCGTCGGTCGGGGCGTCGCCCGTGGTCGAGCGGACCTCGACGTGGCCACCCTCGCCGTCGATGTACAGGGTCACGCCCGAGACGAGGGTCTCCTCCTCGAGCGTGATCTCGTAGCCGAGCCCCGACTTCCCCGGCATCTCAGGGTTGTTGTACCAGCGGGTGTACCACGCGGTGTCCATGTCCCCGTCATAGGCACGGTCGACCGCCTCGGGGTGCTCGTCCCCGTCGCCGTCGGGGTCGAGCTGGAGGCCCGAGGCGATGCGCGGCGGGGGGATCTCCTCGGTCTCGGTCGCCTCGGGATCGGTGGTCTCGGTCTCGGGGTCCTCGGTCTCGGGGTCCTCGGTCGTGGGGACGGGCGCGCTCGGCGAGGGGCCCGCGACCGCGGGGACGCTCGGGGCGAGGAGCGAGCGGTAGGCAAGGACGGCGCCGAAGCCGAGCGCGGCGAGCACGAGCACGAGCACGAACGGGGTCGCGTTGAACGTGCGGTGCTTCGTGCGTGCGGGCTCTTGCGGTGCGGCGACCTGCTCGAACGGCAGGTGCGGGGCCTGGGAGGCGCTTGCGGGCACGTACGTGCCGCCCACGAGACTCGCGGGTGGTGTCGGGCCGCTCGCCGCGGGCGCACCGGCGGGGGCGACCGGGGTCGCACCGGGGGGTGGGATGACGGGCGGGCGGGTCGGGCTCGGGGGAGCGGGAGGTGGGGTCCCGGGCGGGACGCTCGCGGGTCCGGCGGCACGCTCGCGCACGGACTGGCGACGCACGGCCCCACCCGCGGGGGGGACGGAAGGCGGGGCCGGGGCGACGTCGTCGTCCGTGAGGCCTGCGGCGGCAAGGAGCGCCGCGCCGCGCACGGGCGGCCACGGCTCGAGATCGGCCGCGAGCTCGGCAGGGCTGTGCGGGCCGTCCTC
>JAJUHG010000352.1 GCA_029267995.1 Micrococcales bacterium | reverse complement strand
GTCGTGCAGTCCGAGCGGGTCAGGCGGTGCAGGCGCTCGAGGAGGGGGCCGGCGTCGCGCACGTAGCGGCGCACCGCGGAGTCGGTCCATCCCGCGTCGCCGTAGCCGTGGAAGCGCAGGTGCAGCTCGACGAGGCGCGCGACCGCCTTGACGGTCGCCGAGTCGAAGCGCAGCGCCTTGAGCCGCTTCGCGGCGAGCTTCGCGCCCACGACCTCGTGGTGGTGGAAGCTCACCCCGCCGCCGGGCTCGAAGCGCCGGGTCGCGGGTTTGCCGATGTCGTGCAGGAGCGCCGCGAGGCGCAGCACGAGGTCGGGGGCCGGGACGGGACCGTCGGGACCGGTCTCGCGGTCGATCGCCTGCTCGAGCACCGTGAGGGAGTGCTCGTAGACGTCCTTGTGGCGGTGGTGCTCGTCGATCTCGAGGCGCAGCGCGGGCAGCTCGGGCAGGACGTGCTCAGCAAGTCCTGTCTCGACGAACAGCTCGATGCCGGGACGGGGTCGCTCGGCGAGCAGGAGCTTCGAGAGCTCGTCGCGCACCCGCTCGGCCGAGACGATCTCGATGCGCCCGGCCATCGCCTCGATCGCGGCGCGGGTCGCGGGCTCGACGTCGAAGCCGAGCTGGGCGGCGAAGCGGGCTGCGCGCATCATGCGCAGGGGGTCGTCGTCGAAGGACTGCTCGGGTGTCACGGGCGTGCGCAGCAGCCGGCGCGCGAGGTCCGCGAGGCCGTCGAAGGGGTCGACGAACTCGAGCCCGGGCAGGCGCACCGCCATCGCGTTGACGGTGAAGTCGCGGCGCGACAGGTCGCCCTCGAGGGTGTCGCCGAACGCGACCTCGGGCTTGCGGCTCGCGCCGTCGTAGACGTCCGAGCGGTACGTCGTGACCTCGACGACGACGGCGCGTCCGCCGACGTGGCGCTGCGCCCCGATCGTGCCGAACTCCCGCCCGATGTCCCAGGTCGCCTCGCCCCAGCGCTCGAGCAGGCGCGCGGTGTCGTCCGGCCGGGCCGAGGTCGCGAAGTCGAGGTCCGTGCTCGCCTTGCCGAGGAACGCGTCGCGCACGGGCCCGCCCACGAGCGCGAGCTCGAAGCCCGCCGCGGCGAAGAGCTCCCCGAGCTCGACCGCGACGGGCGAGAGCTCGACAAGGGTCGCGACAGCCCGCTCGCGCAGGGCGGCGAGCGCGGCGGCGCCGGGTGCGGCGGGAGGGGTGTCGTTCTGGGGCACGGCTTCCAAGCCTGCCAGAAGTCCCGTCCGCCACACCCCTCGCGCACGGACCTGGCACACCGGGCCGCCCGGCGGGGCGTTCAGGTCCGGTGGCTACAGTGTCTGATGTGTCCGCCCCCGACCCGATGCCGCGTCCCGGCGCCGTCCCTGCGCCACCTGGGGGTCATGCGCTGCGCATCGACCCGCAGGAGCTTGCCGCGCGCGTGGTCCCGGCGTCGCTCCCGGTGGTCGACGAGACGAGCGCGGGCGGGCTTGTCGTGGACCGTCAGGGCGGGGTGCACGTCGCTGCGATCATCGCGCGCCGCAACCGGGCCGGTCGGCTCGAGTGGTGCCTGCCCAAGGGCCACCTCGAGGGGGACGAGACCCCCGAGGAGGCCGCCGTGCGCGAGATCGCCGAGGAGACCGGGATCGTGAGCGAGGTCGTGCGCGAGCTCGGCACGATCGACTACTGGTTCACCGG
>JAJUHG010000351.1 GCA_029267995.1 Micrococcales bacterium | reverse complement strand
CTCACGCCTCGGTCACGAGCTCGAGCTCGCCGGCCGCCGCGAGCTCGGCGCGCAACGGGCGTGCGAGGTCGCCCTTGTCCGCGCCGGCGACCTCGTCGGCGGCGAGCCCACGTGCGAGGACGGCGAGCTCTGCAGCGAGCTCGGCCGGGGTCTCGGCCGAGGCGTCCTCCTCGGCCCACGCCGCGGGCACGAGGAGGCGCCGTGCCGCACGGTCGACCTTGAGGTCGACGCGTCCCGCGACGTGCTCGCCCACGAGGAACGGCAGCGTGTAGTACCCGTAGCGGCGCTGCGGCGCGGGCGTGTAGATCTCGATCCGGTAGTGCATCCCGAACAGCGCGAGCAGACGGCGCCGCTCCCACACGAGCGGGTCGAAGGGGCTCAGGAGCGCTCGCCCCGTCGCCCGCCGCGGGCGCGCGGCGTCGCGGTGCAGGTAGGTCGGCCCCTTCCAGCCCTCGACCGCGACCTGCTCGAGCACGCCGTCCTCGACGAGCTCGTCGATCGCGCGGCGCACCCGCTCGGTCTTGACCCGGAAGTAGTCGCCGAGGCAGCGCACGGTGCCGATCCCGTGCGCCCGCGCGGCCTGCTCGACGAGCACGCGCACCGACTCCTCGGCGCTCGGCGTGGGCGCCTCGAGCACCTCGCGGGGAAGCACCCGCTCGGGCAGGTCGTAGCGGCGCTCGAAGGCCGGGGTCCGTCCCGCGCTCGCGAGCTCGCCGATGAAGAAGAGCCGTTCGAGGATGCGCTTCGCGACCGACCACTCCCACCAGCCCTTCCCGGTGCGGGGGTGGCGAGACTCGAACCGCGTCTGGATCTCCGCAGCAGTCACCGGGCCCTCGGCGGTCACGATCTGTCGGATCTCCTCGGCCTCCGCGGCGTGCGTGCGCAGCACGGACGCGTCGTCGTCGAACCACCGCGTCGCGAACGCCGAGCGGCGGAAGCCGAGGTGGCGGTACGTCTCGGGCGGGACGAGCGAGGCCTCGTGCGCGACGGCCTCGACGAGTCGGCGCGGGTGCGTGCTCGAGGCCCGCTCGAGGAGACCCGTGTCGTAGGGACCGAGCCGCGAGAAGGTCGGCATGAGGTGCGCGCGAGCCAGGACGTTGACCGAGTCGACCTGGAAGATGCCGAGCCGGTCGATCACCCCTTGCAGCTGGCGCATCGTGACCTTCCCCTCGCGCCGCGGGCGGTCGAGGCCCTGGGCAGCGAGCGCGACCCGGCGCGCCTGGGCGAGGCTCAGCGTCTGCGTCGTCACGGGCACATCCTTGCGCCTTGCACCGACACGCGCACGGGCCTTCCGTCGCGAGCGACGTCGTCGGCGCCGACACGCACGAGGCCCCGGCTCGCGGTGAGCCGGGGCCTCGTCGCGCGTGCTGGTTCAGCCGCCCGCGACGGCCTCGGGCGCGGCGGGCGTCTCGAGGCGGATCACGCCATAGCTCCAGCCCTTGCGGCGGTAGACGACCGCGGGCTGGCCCGTCTCGGCCTCGACGAAGAGGAAGAAGTCGTGCCCCACGAGCTCCATCTCGTTCAGCGCGTCGTCGATCGTCATGGGGTGCGCCTCGTGGACCTTCTCGCGGATCACGACCGGGGAGTCGCCGAGCGTGTGCTCGATCGCGCCGTCCTCGGTGACCGTACGACCGTCGTCGACGGGCTCGGTGGCCTCGACCTCCTCGAGCGGCCGCACGTCGACCGGGACGAGCGCGGGTCCACCCGCG
>JAJUHG010000350.1 GCA_029267995.1 Micrococcales bacterium | reverse complement strand
GTCTCGCGCAACCCCGTGCTCGAGTCGATCTACGAGAACCTCCTTGAGGCGATCATCGAGAACATCCGCACGAACCTCGCGGGCGCGGGGCACGACGACCACGACCACACCGCGCTCGTCGAGGCGATCGTCGACTCCGACCCCAAGCGCGCGGGCGACGAGGTCGTGCGGTACCTCGCCGCGATGCTGCACGAGGAACCCGAGAGCCCGTGAGGCGCAGGCGAGCGGTCGTCGCGGGGAGCGCGCGCACCTCGCCGAGGGCACCGCGACCGGCGTCAGCACCGTAGGCCTCGTCGGCACGACGCTCGGTCTCACCCGCGAGGTCGAGCTGCCGCCTGCGAGCGGGATCATGGTCGGCACCTCGACCGGCCACGTCCCGCCCGAGGGTTGCGAGCCGTGAGCCTGGGCGGGTGCGGCTGGTAGTCTCGTGCATCGCTCCCCCAAGGAGCAGGGCCCGCGTAGCTCAGTGGATAGAGCGTCTGCCTCCGGAGCAGAAGGTCGAAGGTTCGAATCCTTTCGCGGGTACGCATGCGAAGAGCCCCCGGCGGTCCGACCGCCGGGGGCTCTTGTACAAGATCAGCGCGAGACGCGCGCCTTGCTCGTGAGGTGGATGGTCTGCTTGACCGTGACCTTCTTGTTCGCGGAGTCGCGGTACGACTTCTTGACGACGACGCGCACGCGCTTGTTGGCGTGAGCCTTCTTGAGCTTGAGCGTCGCCTTCTTGCCGGCCTTCTTGCCGCCCACGTACCACTGGTACTTGACGTTCACGCCCTTGTAGGACTTGCCCTTGACGCGCAGCTTATTGCCGGCCTTCGCGGAACCGGTGATCCGGTAGGGCGCACGAGCCTGAGCCTTGAGCGCACGGTCGGAAGCCTTGTCGGTCGCGCGCTCGGCCTTCGCGAGGGCCTTCTCGGTCTCGGCGAGCTTCGCCTCGAGGTCAGCGATCTTGTCGTTCGCGGCCTTGAGCTCGGACTGCGTGACGTAGCCGGCCGGGACGGTCTTGAGCGCGTCGTCGTACTCGGCCTGGCTGTACGGGGTGACGTCCTGCACGAGACCGAAGTCGTAGGTCGTGCCGTCGAAGGTGAGCGAGCGGACCTTGCCCTCGCCCTCACCCGAGTGGTGACGGGCACCGATCTGGTGGATCTTTACGCCGCCGCCCAGGAAGTCCTCGGCCGCCCACTCGTCGAGCGACTGCGTCTTCACGTAGTCCGCACGGCCCTCGTCCGTGAAGTAGCCCGTGCCGATCCACGAGTCGAGCGTGCCGTCCGTGGCCGTGATGCGCAGGTAGGTGACCTCGTCGCTGCGGAGAACGACGCTGTACGCAGCCGTCGGGTCTGCTTCGATCGCCATGTCGATGCCCGGGGTGTAGGGCGTGTCGACGATCTTGTTGATGCCCACGGCCTTCGAGTCGGCGGCGAAGATCACCGCGTCGCGGTTGAACGAGATCGCCTCGATCCCGTCGTCCTCCTCGCTGAACCAACCGGCCGGGGTCGGGTTGGTCTCGCTCTGGACCTCGAAGTACCCGACCTTCTCGGTCTGGGTCGATCCCGCGGCGCTCGCCGCGACCGAGCCCCCGACGACGAGGGCCGCGACAGCCAGCCCCCCCGCGAGGGAGGTGAACTTGCGGTTCATGCTTCCTCCATCAGTGCGTCCAGCACGCGCGGTCCGCACGTGCACCTCGAGCACAGCCCGCGGGAGCGGGCACACTCTT
>JAJUHG010000349.1 GCA_029267995.1 Micrococcales bacterium | reverse complement strand
TGCCCTCGGGCCCGGGGAACACCACGAGACCGGCCTCGGGGTCCGGGGTGCTCAGCACGCCGAAGGTGCGGTACGAGCCCTCGGGGAGCGGGGCGCCGTCGAGGTTCGGCACGAGCTCGCCCTGCTCGCACAGCACGGCGGGCCCGAAGCCGTCGAAGGTTCGTTCCCCGTCCGTGGGCACCCCCGAGAGGTCAGGGTCGGTGGCCCACGCCCAGCCGACGACGACGTCCTCGCGCAGCACGAGCAGCACGGGGACGGTCGCGGGGTCGAGCTCGAGCGTGCCCGGCCCGAAGTGGTGGACCGTCATCGACAGGTCGAGGTCGTCCCCGGGCGCGGCCGCGAGGTGGAGGGGAGCCATGTCGAGGCTCATGCTCGCGTCGACCGTCGGGATGCTCGTGATGATCGAGCCGCACGCCCCGAGCGGGAGCGAGCGGTCGCCCGACGGCAGGGCAGGTGCGGTGGGCGGCTCCTCGCCGGGCAGCACCTGGGCCGCCCCGAGCACGAGCCCGAAGGCCGCCGCGACCCCCACGGCCGAGAAGCTCGCCTGGCGCGCGCGGCGTCGGCGCACCCCGCGCGAGCGCAGCGCGTCGACCGGCAGCGCGTCCGTGCGGCGCGAGACGCCGTCGGCGACCTCGCCGAGGATCCGCTCGAGCTCGTTCATGACAGCCCCTTTCGGTGCACGATCCGGACGTCGGTCTCCTCGGCCCCCGGGGCGTCGTCGGCGGGGTGCACGAGGTGCCCGAGCCGCTTGACCCCCGTCGAGAGGTAGCGCTTGACCGCGCCCTCGCTGACCCCGAGCCGTTCGGCGATCTGCCGCACGGTCAGGTCGTCGTAGAAGCGCAGCACGACGCACGCACGCTCGCGGCGCGGCAGCTCGGCGAGCGCACGACGCACGTCCAGCTGCTCGGGGGTCGTCACGGCGTCGTCCGCGACGTCGCCACGGGCCACGAGGTGACGCACCCCGCTCCACCGCGCCCCGCGGCGGCGGGTGTCGAGGAAGAGGTTGAGCACCGTGCGCCGCACGTACGCCTCGGCGGCCCACAGGTCCTCGAGGCGCCGCGAGCGGGCGTAGGTGCGTACGAGCGCCTCCTGGACGAGGTCCTCGGCGGCGGCGGAGTCCCAGGTCAGCAGGTATGCGTAGCCGACCAGGGCGCGTCCGCGCTCGCGGGCGAGCCGGTCGACGACGGCGTCGTGCTGCGACACGGTCCCCCCTCTCGCCTCGGGCGGCAGCACCCCGGTGGTGCTGCTCTCACCCCTTCCAACGAGGGACCACTGCAGAACGTTGTATCAGTCGACGCGCACCTTCAGCGCGGGGCTTGCGAACCCGACCTCCGCTGTCGCGAGGTCGACCTGGACGCTGACCGTGTAGTCACCCGGGGCGAGGGGCAGGACGTCGTCGGCGCATGCGTCGGTCTCGAGGTCGAGCTCGACGCGCATCGCGTCACCGGCGCCGACCGACACGACGTCGGTGAGCGCGAGCGGCTCGGCGAGGGTCAGGATCGAGCCGTGGTACGGACCCTCGTGGGCCTCGACGAGCACGTGCGTCAGGACGTAGGAGCCCGTGAGGCGCTGCTCGCCGTTGTTGCGGAGCACGAGATGGCCGCGCACCCGACCGTCTGCGGTCACCGTCAGGTCCATGAGCTCGGCCCCGAGGCCGTAGCGGATCATGCCCTCGCTCTCCGAGACCCCGTCGGGGAAGAAGACCTGCCCGCAGCTGCCAGGCCCGTCGA
>JAJUHG010000348.1 GCA_029267995.1 Micrococcales bacterium | reverse complement strand
CGACGCCGTAGGCGCGCGTCACCGTGACCTGCGAGACGGGGAATCCCGCCGCGCCGAGCAGCGTCACGACCTGGCCCGCGCGGGCGATCGCCTTCGTGAGGATGTCGCTCACAGCCCACCTCGCACGCTCGCGAGCCCCGCCTGCGACGACAGGCGCACCACCGGCAGCGGCTGGTCGGCGGGCTCGGGGAAGATGCCGGGGAGTTCGGCGCGGAAGGCAGCGATCTCGCGCTCGAGGTTCGTGCGCAGCGTGACCCTCCGGGCACGCTTGCCGCGCAGGCCGCCGAGAGCGTGCGCGTCCCGCACGAACCCCTCAACATCGCGACCCAGGTGCGCGTAGGAGGCAGCGAACCCTCGCCACTTCTCGCGGTCGTCGGGGTCGATGGTGGCGGACAGGCGGAGTGCCTTGCGGTCGCGCTTTGTGCGGCAGGTTCCGTCGCACAGGTAGGCGTGCAGGTCCACGCGCGCGGCGGGGCAGATGGCTTCGTTCATGACGACTTCCTCTCTCGGTCGACGCGCGCTATGGCGGTCGTGGCTGTGGGGTCCGGGCCGCGCATGGGTGAGCGGTCGGCGGGGATGCGCAGCGCCTCCATGAGCGCGTTCCAGCGGCGCAGGGTCGGGTCGAGCTGGTACGCGGCAGCCAGCGCGTGCGGGTCAGGGGGCGGCTTGCGGGGGCGGGCTCGGCTCACGGCAGGTCGCCCATCGGGCGCGCGTGCGTCCGGCGGTGTCGAGCAAGGTTGCTCGCGAGCACCTCCTTGCCGCACGCGGGGCAGGCGGCGCGGAGGCCAGCCTTCCTCCGGTTGGCGGCCCTCCATCTCGTCCGCGCGCAAGTCAGGCATTGCCGGATGCCCTGGCGGAGCTTCGTGGGTAGGAGGTTGTCGCCCGAGAGCCTGTGCCCCTGCGGGCAGTGGGTCTTGTTGGCCTGGGGGTCGGTGCCGTGGCGCCGGCGGTCCCGCATGTTCTCGCTCACGGTTCCGTAGGCCAGGTTGTCCAAGCGGTTGTTCTCCGGGTTGCCGTCGAGGTGCCTGGTCTGCATCCCCTCGGGGAGCGGCCCGACGAACGCGGCCATGACTAGGCGGTGGACGTGTGTGGTCCTGTAGCGCGAGCGTCGCGACAGGGTGATCGCGGGGTAGCCGCCCGACAGCCTCGGTGAGAGAAGGCCGCCGCGAGACTTGAATCGCGGGCGGCTCCACACGCGCCCGAGGCTCGACACCATGTAGGCGTCTTCGTACTCAGGGACCGTGCGCCACTCCTCGCCAGGGAGGGAGGGGGGCTGAGTGTGGAGGGTGTCGGCGAGGGTCATGGGTTCCTCCGGAGACGACGAAGCCCCCGCGAGTGGCGGGGGCTTCGGTGGGTAGATGGTCAGCGGGCGGGCACCGGCAGCAGCGGCGGCGCGGGCCGGGAGTAGGCGAGCTCGTGGCGGCCCGTGAGAGCGGCCTGCGCGGTGGGGTCGGGGTAGATGCCGAGCGTGCGCAGGTCCACGGGCGGGTCGAGGTGGGTCAACCACTCGCGCCGGTACTGCTTCGCAGCCCGTCGCACCTCATCACGCGGGACCAGGGCGTAACCCTGCTCCTCGCACGCGACGCGGACGGCGTTCTCGCACCAGGCGAGAGTCGGCATCGCGGTGTGATGCTCGGGCCGCATGGACGGACTCATGGACGGCGGGGCGGGCGCGAAGCCCTGTGGTGCGGTCATGTGGGCCGCTCCGTGGGGACTGACACGACCCAGCGGCGAAGCTCGT
>JAJUHG010000347.1 GCA_029267995.1 Micrococcales bacterium | reverse complement strand
CCTGCCCCGGCCGCTCCCCCGGCGCCGCCGTCGGCCCCGGCCGCACCGTCGGCACCCGCTGCCCCGGCCGCAGCTGCGGCGCGTGGTTCGGGCTACCTCACCCCGCTCGTGCGCAAGCTCGCGGCGGAGCTCGGGGTCGACACCTCGACGCTCGAGGGCACCGGGGTGGGCGGTCGCATCCGCAAGGAGGACGTCCTCGCTGCCGCCGAGAAGTCGGCGCCTGCGGGCGCTGCCCCGCAGGCCGCAAGCGGTCCGCAGACGATCCTGCCGGTGTCCGAGCTGCGCGGCACGACCGAGAAGGCGAGCCGTCTGCGCCAGATCATCGCAGAGCGCATGGTCGAGTCGCTGCACTCGCAGGCCCAGCTCACGACTGTGGTCGAGGTCGACGTGACCAAGGTCGCGCGGCTGCGCGCCTCGGCGAAGTCGACGTTCCAGGACAAGCACGGGGTCAACCTGACCTACCTGCCGTTCTTCGTGCTCGCAGCGGTCGAGGCGCTCAAGGCCTACCCGAAGATCAACGCGGTCCTCGAGGACAACCAGATCACCTACCCCGCGGCGGAGCACGTCGGGATCGCGGTCGACACCGAGCGCGGCCTGCTCGTGCCGGTCATCAAGGACGCAGGCGACCTCGACCTCGCGGGCATCGCGAAGTCGATCGCTGACCTCGCGAGCCGCACGCGCGAGAACAAGGTCAAGCCCGACGAGCTGAGCGGCGCGACGTTCACGATCACGAACACCGGTTCGGGCGGGGCCCTCATCGACACCCCGATCGTCAACGTCGGCAACTCCGCGATCCTCGCGACGGGCGCGATCGTCAAGCGCCCCGCGGTCATCAAGGGCCCGGACGGCGAGGACGTCATCGCGATCCGCTCGATGTGCTACCTGTCCCTGTCCTACGACCACCGGCTCGTGGACGGTGCGGATGCCGCGCGGTACCTCACCGCGATCAAGGCCCGCATCGAGGAGGGCGCCTTCGAGGACTTCCTCGGTCTCTGACGACCAGGGCGAGGGCACCGCACCCCAGGGGCGGTGCCCTCGCCCGTCACCTCGCAGGGAGGCCCGCGCGTGCGCGTCGTGGTGACCGGCTCGACCGGACTCATCGGGTCCGCCCTCGTGACGCACCTGCGAGGGCGCGGGGACGAGGTGACCAGGCTCGTGCGCAGGCCCGCGCGCGCGGCCGACGAGCGCACGTGGGACCCCGCGACCGGCGAGCTCGACCCCGCACACCTGCACGGCGCGGACGCGGTCGTCAACCTTGCGGGGGCGGGGGTCGGCGACCGCAGGTGGACCCCGGCCTACCGGGAGAAGATCCGTGCCTCCCGCGTGCTCGGCACGAGCCTGCTCGCGCGCACGCTCGCCGAGCTCGACGACGGACCGCGTGTTCTCGTCCAAGGCTCCGCCGTCGGTTGGTACGCCGACCGCGGCGAGGAGATCCTCGACGAGGCCGCGCCGCGCGGCGAGAGCTTTCTCGCCGAGGTCGTCGCGGACTGGGAGGGCGCCGCCCGCCCCGCGAGCAGCGCAGGGGTGCGGGTCGCGCTCGCCCGAACCGGCATCGTGCTCGACCGGCGTGGCGGGGCACTCGCCCGGCTCCTGCCGCTCGTCCGACTCGGGCTCGCCGGACCGCTCGGCGCCGGGACTCAGTTCTGGCCGTGGATCTCGCTCGAGGACGAGGTGCGCGCGATCGACTTCCTTCTCGAGGCCGACATCGAGGGGCCGGTCATCCTCACGGCACCGGAGCCCGCGCGCTG
>JAJUHG010000346.1 GCA_029267995.1 Micrococcales bacterium | reverse complement strand
GCCCCGGCCCCGGCCGCGAGGGCCGTCGCACCGGGGGCGTCCTCGTCACCGACCAACCGGTCGATCCCTGCGAGCAGCTCGTACAGGCCGGTCGGCGGCTCCTCCGAGGTCGCGGGGGCACCGACGAGCTCACCGATCCCGGCGCCGAGCCCGCTCGCGAGACCCGCGAGCGGGGTCAGTGCGCCGACCTGGGAGTCGAGCACCTCGCACACCGCCTCGGTCTCGGGAGCAGGCGTCGCGCAGCCGAGCGTCGCGCGCTCGTCCTCGAGGCCCGCGAGGAGCTCGCCGAGCCCGCTCGAGAGCCCCTCGACGCCCGCAGCAAGCTCGCCGACCTGGGCGGGCAGGGTCGCGACGTCGCCCTGGAGGGTCTCGAGGCCCGTGGCGAGGCCCGCGACACCGGTCGCGAGCCCACCCACGCCGTCCGCGAGCTCGATCGCGCCGCCCGCGAGGTCTGCGCTGCCTACGGCAAGCTCATCGGCCCCGTCCCGCAGCGACCCGAGGCCGCCCGCGAGCTCGGACGCCCCGCCGGCGAGCTTGCCCGCGCCGCCCGCGAGGGTGCCCGCACCGTCGGCGAGGTCACCGGCGCCCGAGGCGAGGGTGCCCAGACCGCTCGCGAGCCCGCGGGCGCCGTCGGCGAGCTCACCGGTCCCGTCGGCGAGAGCGCGCGCCCCGCCCGACAGCTCGCGTGCGCCTCGTGCGCTGCGTCGGGTGCCGTCGAGCAGGCCCGCGGTACCGTCGGCGAGCTCGTCGGCGCCGCCCGCAAGGTCCCGTGCCCCGCTGGCGAGGCGGGACGTGCCCGAGTCCAGGGTGCGGATCCCGCCCGCGAGCTGGTCCGCCCCGTCCGCGAGCTCGCTGATCCCCGCGGTGAAGGACAGGGCGCCGTCGGCGAGCTCTCCTGTCCCGTCCGCAAGCTCGCGGACGCCGTCGGCGAGCTCGCCCGCGCCGTCCGCGGCCTCGCCGAGCTGTGCGGAGAGCGTCGTGAAGCCCAGCAGGACGTTGTCGACGTAGGTCTGGGTGAGCTGCGCGCCGAGCACGTGCGTCGCGCTCGAGGCGACCGCACGGGCGAGGATCTCGTCGAGGTCGCGCCCGTTCGTCGCGCTCACGACGTCGACGACGGCCTGGCGGGCGGTGCCTTCGGTCGCGGCGAAGGACGTCGCGGCGGCAGAGAAGTCCGCGGGGATCGTCACGGCGGCGGTATACGTGCCGTCGCGCAGGCCCTCGGCGGCACGCTCGGGGTCGGTGACCTCCCACGCGAGTCGGTGGTCCTCGGTCGAGCCGACGAGCTCGGCGGTGAGCTGGCGGCCGAGGGGGACGATCTGGCCGTCGACCGTGACGGGCTCGTCGAGGTTCACGACGGCGGCGCGCACGGTCTCGAGGCGGCTCGCGGGGTCCCACAGGCCCCACAGCAGGACGCCGAGCAGGACGAGGGGCAGTGCGACGACGCCGACCACGGCGGCGGTCCGGCGGTGGGGGGAACGGGCGGTGAGGGTCATGTCGGTGTCCTTCAGCGCGGCGTGGCAGGCGCGGTCGGCGGGGTGGCTGCAGCGAGGGCTCCGGGGGCCGGCTCCGCGTGCGGGTGAGGGTCGAGGTCGAGGACGAGTGCCCGGGCCGTCGTCGCGACGAGGTCGGTCGGCGGGGACGCCGCGACCGCGCCGAGCACGACGGTGCAGCCGAGCTCGGTCTGCGCACGGGCGAGGAGCTCGGCGAGACGTGCGCGGTGGGCGGGGTCGGCGACGAGCTCGGTCCGGTCG
>JAJUHG010000345.1 GCA_029267995.1 Micrococcales bacterium | reverse complement strand
TACCAGGACGGGGTCAAGGCCGCGGCTCCGCGCGTCGAGAAGGCCGCCGCGAAGGCCGGGCCGGTGATCGACCAGGCGCACGACAAGGTCGTCGACGAGCTGCTCCCGCGCCTCGTCGCCGCGGTCAACGCCGCTGCGGCGAACGCCGACGCGACCGCGGACAAGATCGCCGAGGCCGCCCACGAGGCCGCGAAGAAGGTTGAGAAGGAGCAGAAGGGCTCGGGCACGGGCGCGAAGGTGTTCTGGATCAGCGCGGCTGCCGCCGCGGGGGTCGCGGCCTTCGTCGCGTGGCGTCGCTCGCAGCCCCAGCACGACCCGTGGGCCGAGCCGTGGGACGAGGAGGACGACTTCGCCGCCGAGATCAAGGACTCGGTCGGCGAGGCGGCCGAGACGCTCGGCGAGGTCGCTGGGACCGCGGTCGCGAAGGGCCGCGAGGCCGCGACGAAGGCCGCCGAGCTTGCCGACGAGGCGCGCGACAAGGTCAAGCAGGCCGCGACGCGCCGCAAGCCCGTCGAGAAGGCCCCCGAGGACGCCGTCGAGAACGCGAAGGACGCGGTGAGCGGGGCCACCAAGGACGCCGTCGAGGCCGTGTCCGACGCCGCCGAGGAGACCGGCGACAAGGCCTGAGGCTTCCCGCGGTGGTCCTTGTCGTGACCACCGCGGGGCTTTCACCAGGACCGTTGCAGTGCGGGCACGGTCTTGTCGAGATCTTGTGAGTGACCGGATCGTGACCCGGCGTCCTGCCCGCAGGTCGTCCTGTGCTGCTAGTCATGGGTCATGAGAACCAGGGGACGTCTCGTCACGATCGCCACCCTCGCGCTGCTCGCCGCAGGGTGCTCCGCCTCGGGCGAAGGTGCCATGTCGGAGCCCGCGGCCTCCGCGTACGAGGGGGGCGACATGGCCGCCGAGCGGCTGGACACCGGCGGAGCCTACGAGACCGATGCACCGCCGGCCGCCGCGGCCCCGACGCACGTCATCACGGAAGGCACGATGACCGTCGTCGTCGACGAGCCGACCGAGGTCGTGCCGGACGTCGTACGGATTGTCACGGCCGCGGGCGGCTTCGTCGAGTCGCGCTCCGAGCAGGCCCCGACCGAGGACCGCTCGGGACGCGCGTGGCTCGTGCTGCGCATCCCCGCAGACCGCCTCGACGGGACGCTCACCGAGCTCGAGGCGCTCGGCCGGCTCAGCACGCGCGACACCTCCGCGACGGACGTCTCGCTCACGGTCGCCGACCTCGACGCGCGCATCACGGCGCTCGAGACCTCGATCGACCGGCTGCTCGCGATGCTCGCCGAGGCGCAGCGCACCGAGGACCTCATCTCGCTCGAGCGCACGCTCCAGGAGCGCCAGGGCGAGCTCGACTCGCTGCGCTCGCAGCGCACCGTGCTCGGCAACCGGGTCGCGCTCGCGACGATCGAGCTCACGCTCACGAGCGACCCGCCGCCCGTCAAGGTCGGGCCGGGCGGGTTCTGGCCCGGCGTGGTCGCGGGGTGGAACGCGCTCGTCGACACCTTGCGCGGGGCGTCCGTCGTGATCGGGATGCTTCTGCCGTGGCTCGTCGTGCTCGGCATCCCGGCGTTCTTCCTCACGCGCCTCGTGCGGGCTGCGCGTCGACGTCGTCCGCCGCGCCCTGCGCCCGCCGCTGCGGCCCCGGCCTACGCGCAACACCCCTACGGGTACGCGCCGGGCCCGCACTACGCACCGGCCACCCCGGGGTACGCCGAGGCGCCAGCCGCCGCCTCCTGGGAGGCGCC
>JAJUHG010000344.1 GCA_029267995.1 Micrococcales bacterium | reverse complement strand
CGCGGTGATGATGGACGGCTCGAGCACCACCGAGAGCTGGGAGAACTCGGGCGTCTGAGGCTCCGGTCGCCGAGGCGTCAGCGCACGTTGTAGTTCGGCGCCTCGGCGATCATCTGCACGTCGTGCGGGTGGGACTCCTTGAGCCCCGCGGCCGTGATGCGCACGAACCGGCCGCGCTCCTGGAGCGTGGGGATGTCCCGGGCGCCCACGTAGAACATCGACTGGTGCAGGCCGCCCACGAGCTGGTGCGCGACGGCTGCGAGCGGGCCACGGTAGGGAACCTGCCCCTCGATGCCCTCGGTGATGATCTCGTCGTCGGACAGGTCGCCCTGGAAGTAGCGGTCCTTGGAGTACGAGCGGCGGTCGCCGCGCGACTGCATCGCACCGAGCGAGGCCATGCCGCGGTAGCGCTTGTACTGCTTGCCCGAGACGTAGACGAGGTCGCCGGGCGACTCGTCGCAGCCTGCGAGGAGCCCGCCGAGCATGACCGAGTCGGCGCCCGCGACGAGCGCCTTGGCGATGTCGCCCGAGTACTGCAGGCCCCCGTCGCCGATCACCGGGATGCCCGCGGGCTTTGCGGCGAGCGCGGCCTCGTAGATCGCCGTGACCTGCGGGACACCCACGCCCGCGACGACGCGCGTCGTGCAGATCGATCCGGGGCCGACCCCGACCTTGACCGCGTCGACCCCGGCCTCGACGAGCGCCTGGGCCCCCTCGCGGGTCGCGATGTTCCCGCCGATCACCTGGACGTGCCGGGTCGCGGGGTCGGACTTGATGCGCCGGACCATGTCAAGCATGAGACGTGCGTGACCGTTCGCGGTGTCGACGACGAGCACGTCGACCCCCGCCTCGACGAGCGCGCCGACCCGCTCCCACGCGTCGCCGAAGAAGCCCACGGCGGCACCGACCACGAGGCGACCCTCGTCGTCCTTGGTCGACAGCGGGTACTGCTCGGACTTCACGAAGTCCTTGACGGTGATCAGGCCGCGCAGGACGCCGTCGTCGTCGACGAGGGGGAGCTTCTCGACCTTGTTCTTCGCGAGCAGCGCTGCGGCTTCCTCGCGCTCGATCCCGACGGGGCCGGTGACGAGAGGCTGCGACGTCATCACCTCGCGCACGAGCAGCCGCTCGAAGTCGTCCCGGTTGATGAAGCGGGTGTCGCGGTTGGTGATGATCCCGAGCAGGCGGCGCTCGGCGTCGACCACCGGGAGCCCTGAGACCCGGTAGCGCCCGCACAGCTCGTCGAGCTCGGCGAGGGTCGCGTCGGGGCCGATCGTGAGCGGGTCGGTGATCATCCCCGACTCGGAGCGCTTGACGATGTCGACCTGGTGGGCCTGGTCCTCGATCGACAGGTTGCGGTGCAGGATGCCGATGCCGCCCTGGCGCGCCATCGCGATCGCCATGCGGGCCTCGGTCACGGTGTCCATCGCGGCGCTCACGAGCGGGATGCGGATCGAGATCTCGCGCGTGAGGCGGGTCGTGGTGTCGACCTCGCTCGGGATGACGTCGGTCTCGCCCGGCAGGAGCAGGACGTCGTCGTAGGTCAGGCCGATCTGGCCGAACGGGCCGTGGTCCTCGGGGGCGGCAAGGGGATCGCGACTCATCTGCCTATGGTACGTGGGCCCGGCGCGCACCGGCCGTGACGTCTCACACGTTCGGTGCGACCTCCATCCCGCCGACGGCGGTCTCGGGCATCACCCGCCGACGGCGCCCTCGGGCACCACCCGCCAACGGCGGCCTCGAGCACCCGCGCCGCCGACGGCGCCCCCGGGCGCGCT
>JAJUHG010000343.1 GCA_029267995.1 Micrococcales bacterium | reverse complement strand
GCTGAGCTCGGTGAAGATGTTCACGAGCGAACGCGGCAAAGGGGTGACGTCCTTGCGCACCGAGAACGCGAGCCCCATCGCATGCCCGGGCGTGGGGTAGGGGTCCTGGCCGAGCACGAGCACGCGCACGTCCTCGAAGGGATCCTGGAACGCGCGCAGCACCTCGGGGCCCGGCGGGCAGTAGGGGCGACCGGCGCGGGTCTCGCCCCTCAGGAACGCTCCCATCGCGCGGATCTGGCCCTCTGCGGGAGCCAGGACGCGCGCCCACCCCGGGGACATGAGCTCGCTCAAGGGTCGATGAGCCACGGGCGGAAGGCTAGCGCGAATTGGGAGGAATCTGCCCGGTTCCGGGCGGGTGAACCACTGAATGACACAGGTGTCATTCGACGCTAACCTGGGCGGTGGCGCCGCTCACCTGGCGCTGCTGATCGAGGGAGGCCCCATGGGTGCACAGCCGGTGCAGGTCGAGGAGCGTGCGACGACGCTCTCCGAGCGCGACCAGGGCATCCTCGCCTTCGAGCGCCAGTGGTGGAAGTACGCCGGCGCGAAGGAGCAGGCGATCCGCGAGCTGTTCGACATGTCGCCCACGCGCTACTACCAGGCGCTCAACGCCCTCCTCGACGACCCTGCCGCCCTCGCGCATGACCCGATGCTCGTCAAGCGCCTGCGCCGCATGCGCTCCGAGCGCCAGCGCAGCCGCACCGCGCGCCGCCTCGGCCTCGAGCGCTGAGCGGGCCGCGGCCCGCTACCCTGGTCGCCGTGCCCAAGGCAAAGAGCTCCTTCCCGCCTGACGAGTTCGACGTCGTCGACCCGACGGCCCCGCGCTCGCCGCACCGCGCGCCCAAGACGCGCGCGCAGCGACTCGTGCCGTTCCTGGTCGCGATCATCCTCGGGCCGCTGCTCGCCTACGTCGTCGTGACCGCGGTCTCGACCGGCGAGCTGCCCGGTCGCACCCCCGCCGCCGAGGCTACGGGCGGGACCGTGACCCCCTCGGTCGACCCCAACCTCGACGACGACCTCACCGAGTCCCCCGACGAGACGCCCGACTCCGAGGACCCCGAGGCGAGCGAGACCCAGACCGAGACCGAGGAGCCCGAGCCGGTCGACCCCGACCCGGCCACGCGCGTCGTGATCCTCAACTCCGCAGGCATCAACGGCCTCGCGGGACGCGCCCAGGGGATCCTGCGCGACGCGGGCTGGACGAACGTCTCGACGGGCAACCACTCCGGTGACCTGCCCGGCTCGACCGTCTTCTACGCCGAGGACGACGAGGTGCTCCTCGCAAGCGCCGAGGCGGTCGCCGAGGAGCTCGGGATCGACCGCGTCGAGCTCGACCCGGACGAGGCGGGCGAGGCGATCACGGTGATCCTCGAGTCCGACCTGACGACCTAGCCGTGCCCGACGTCGTCGTCGTCGGGTCGGGGCCGGGAGGTCTCGCGGCGGCGGTGACATGCGCACGGGCCGGGCTCGAGGTGCTCGTGCTCGAGGCCGAGCCCGACCTCGGCGGAGGGCTTCGTACCCGCGGCGCGGGCGGCCTCGCGCACGACGTGTGCTCCGCGGTGCACCCGCTTGCGCTCGCCTCGCCGTTCTTCCGCAGCCTCGGCCTCGACGTCGAGCTGCGCGTGCCCGAGGCCTCCTACGCCCACCCGCTCGACGGGGGCGAGGCCGTCGTCGCGTGGCGCGACCTCGACCGCATGACCGACGAGCTCGGTACCTCACGCTGGGCCGAGACGTTCGCGCCGCTCGTCGAGCGGGCCGACGACGTCGTCGCGCTCGCCCTCGGC
>JAJUHG010000342.1 GCA_029267995.1 Micrococcales bacterium | reverse complement strand
GCTGCCACGCTCGCGTTCCGTAGTCCCACGCGATGTCTGCGCACATGGTGTCCTCCCCTGCCGGGTGCTCGCGGCGCCCCCGCTGACGGGCGGCGATCGATCTCGTGCCCTCAGGATGTCCGCTTCGCACGATCCAGCGGATCGGCCGTGAGCAGGAAACTCTCGTGCGACGTTCGGGGGAAGCTCCTGACCGAAGGTCTCGGCGCGAGGTTTCTCATGGTTGACCCGGACGCGCCGTCGGCGGGCACTAGGGGCCTAGCGTGTCGGGAGCCGCACCTCGACGAGCCAGCCCGAGCCGTTCGGGCCCGCCGAGAAGGCACCACCAAGCACACTCGCGCGTTCGTGCATCCGCGCGATGCCGTACCCGCCGGGCGGCACCGTGACGGCACCCTCTCCCTCGACCTCGTTGCGGACCCGCATGACGACGTCGGACGCACCCGCGATGAACTCGATCTGCACGGGACCGCCCAAGGCCGCGTGCTTGACGACGTTGGTCGTCGCCTCGCGCAAGAACTGTGCCATCGCGAGGTCCATCGACCTGCTGAGCCGTGGGGCGACCTCGTAGGCGCCGACGAGCTCGACCGTCGCGCCCGCCGCGCGCAGCTCACGCTCGACGTCGGTGAGGGTCGGCAGGAGGCGACGGTGGTCGGTCTCGACGGGCGAGGCGGCTGGCTCGTCGTCGGCGCCGCGTGTCGCCTGGGTCAGCTCGAGCACGCGACGGATGTCGGCGAGCGCCTGGCGGGCCGAGCCGTCGATCGCCTTGCGCGACTGGTCGTGCACCGCAGGGTCGGAGGTCTGCTCGAGGACGCGCGCGTGCATCGCGATGATCGTGAGCTCGTGCGCGATGAAGTCGTGCAGCTCGTCCGCGATGCGCTCACGCTCGGCCTGGACCGCGCTCTCGAGCATGCGCTCGCGTTCGGCGAGGTCCCTCGCGAGCTGGGTCGTGCGGCGGATGAGGCCGCGCAGGAGCCAGCCGATCAACGCTGAGATGCCACCGACGATCGAGAATGCCGCGACCGTCCCGAATGCGACGGGACCGGGAACTGCCGCCTCTGCGTAGCCGACGAGCGCGATGAACCCGAGCCCATAGGCTGCGCTGAGCGCAGGTGAGCACGTCGCGACGACGAGGCCGGTTCCCATCGCGACGGCGAGGATCGACGCCTCGCCCGCCCCGAGGGCGACCGAGATGAGTGCACCGAACTGCAGGACGAACGCGCCGGCTGGCGGATGCCAGAGAAAGATGAGAAACGACAGTGTGAGAGCGACCTGGACGACGGTCGTCTCCGCGGGTTCGTCGGTCGCGCCGACGATCGCACCGACGATCTCAATGACCACGAACAGCGCGACGATGCCCGCGATGACAGCTTTCGCACCTCGGGTGAGGCCCGAGAACTTCCAGAACCGGGCGAGCCTGTCCCGGGACGCCAGCGCCCGCAGGCCGGTCGCGCTCTGATGATCCACCGCCCCAGTATGGCCGTGGCGAACCCGCCCCCTGCTCGGGTCCGCCACGTCCTGGGTGCTAAACCCTCCCCAGGGTGAGGGCCGGGTGCACCCTGGCACCCGGCAACACCCCGGGCGGCAGTCCTACCTGACGGCGGTACTGCCCGACAGCAGCACTACTTGCAGCCGCCGAAGATCTGGCAGAGCCACGTCCACACGGCCGCCGGCTGCACATCGCCACCACCGGGCGCGGTCACGACGGGACCGATCGGCGCGGCAGCCTCCGCAGCGCTCGCGGGAGCGGGCCCCGCAGCGAGGACGAGGACGAAGGCCGCGCTGGCGGCGAGG
>JAJUHG010000341.1 GCA_029267995.1 Micrococcales bacterium | reverse complement strand
TCTGCCTTTTCCCCCCGAACGCGCCGAAAAAACGGCCGGAACGCACCGATCACGACCGGAGGTGACCCAACATGGGTGAGGTTCAAGGCGAACTGTTCCCGAGCGTGACCGGTGCCCTTGGGGGGGACCACGCCCAGGCGATCGAGCGAGCCGCCGCGCGCACGATCGAGGCCCTCCAGGCCACCGGCACTCTCGACGCATCCCACTCGCTCAAGGTCGAGCTCATCATGCAGGGCGCTCGAGCCCTGGACCTCGAGTTCGCTCGAGCGAAGGTCACCGTCGCCGCGATGCAGCTGTTCTCGAAGGTCGTCGACATCGCCGACGGCCTGCCCACCGTCCAGCAGGCGATCAACGACCAGTTCGAGCAGATGGTGGAGGCCCTCCAGCATGCAGACTGAGGTCCGCCCGCGCCGCCTGCTCATGCCCGAGGATCTGCGCCGGCCTTTCCGATACGCCACCCGCCGCAACCCCGAGCTACGCACCCGAGGCGGGAAGATCGCCGTCCTCGCCGACGCGATGGGCAAGCCCCTCAAGCCTCACCAGCAGTACATCGCCGACGTCGCGACCGAACTCAACCCGCCCGGGTCGCGCCTGGTGTTCCGCTACCAGCTCGTGATCGTGGCCGAGCCGCGACAGGTCGGCAAGACCACCCTCATCCGCCCCGTCGCCGTCGAGCGGTGCCTAGCCCGCCCCGGTACGCAGACCTTCATGACGGCCCAGCTCGGCAAGGACGCTTCGGCCCGGTGGGAAGACCTCGTGCTGGACGTGCAGGCGTCCCCCGTCCTCGGGTCGGCCGCGACCGTGCGCCGCGGCAAGGGCGACCAACGGTGCACGTTCCCCACCTCGAGTTTCATCGCCCCGTTCCCGCCCGAGGTGACCGCCCTGCACGGGTACTCACCGCCCCTGATCTTCGTCGACGAGGCGTGGGCGTTCTCCGCCGAGCAGGGCGCCGACCTCATGCGCGCGATCCGCCCCGCACAGATCACCAAGACCGACCGCCAGCTGTGGATCGTCTCCGCTGCCGGCACCGCCGAGTCTGAGTGGTGGAACGAGCTCGTCGAGCTCGGCCGCGCGAGCGTCGACGACCCGAACTCGACGATCGCCTACTTCGAGCATTCCGCCGACCCCGACGCCGACCCCTACGACCCCAAAACCTGGGAGTTTCACCCCGGCCTCGACGGGCTCATCACGATCGACGACCTCGAGGCCGAGGCGAAGGCCAACCCGCACGCGGACTTCCTGCGCGGCTTCCTCAACCTCGCGACCAAGGTCCGCGACAAGACCGTCGTCGACCTCGAGGCGTGGGACGCCCTGCACGCTAAGCAGCAGACCCCGCCGGCCCCGCACGCCACCGCCTACGGGTACGACGTCGCGATCGACTCGACATGGGCGTCGGTGTGGGGCGCGTGGCTCGACGACGCCGGCACCCTGCAGCTCCACGTCGAGCGCAGCGAGGAAGGCACCGACTGGCTCGTGCCACACCTGCGCGAGCTCCACACGACCGGGGCGACGATCTGCGCCGACGACGGCGGACCCGCCCGCGCCGTCACCGCGGCCTTGGGCCGCGAGGGCGTGCCCGTCACGACCCTCAACGGTACCGAGTCCTCGACCGCGTGGGCGGCGTTCAAGGAGGACGTCAAGCACGCCCGCCTCGCCCACGACGGCTCCGCGCTCCTGCGCCGCGCGCTCGAGCTCGCCGTCGAGAAGCACCGCGGCGACGCCCTGGCCCTGTCCCGCCGGCACTCCCTCGCCCCGATCGACCCGCTCGTCGCCGCCCTCGTCGCCGCCGAGGTCGCCCGCCG
>JAJUHG010000340.1 GCA_029267995.1 Micrococcales bacterium | reverse complement strand
GACCGCGTTGTCCGGCTCGACCGCGGCCTCGACGACGGCGGCGCTCGTCGTGCCGACCATCGCGCCGATCTTGAGCGGCTTGAGGCCCGCGATGTCGCTCACGCCCGCGGCGGGGGAGTCCTCGGTCGTGACGACCGCCTGGGTCGCGTCGTAGTACGAGGAGGAGAACGCGATGTTCGCCTTGCGTTCCTCGGTGATCGAGACCTGGTTGATCGCGAAGTCGTAGTTCTTCACGCCCGGGGCGATGATCTGGTCGAAGCTCGCCGCGACCCACACGACGTCCTCGGGGGCGAAGCCGAGCTCGGCCGCGACCGCGTAGGCGACCGCGGACTCGTAGCCCTGCCCGCTCGAGGGGTCGTTGTCGACGACCCACGGCTCGTAGGAGGGGTCGGAGGTGCCGATCGTGAGCTTGCCCTCGGTGACCGTCTCGAGCGTCGCAGGGGCGTCGGACGAGGCGGGCTCGGGGCTGCTCGCGGCAGGCTCGGGGTCGGCGGACGAGCACGCGGCGAGCGCAAGGACGCTCGCGGCGGCCAGGGCGGCCAGGCGGGTGGACAGACGCATCGGGGGCTCCTCGGGGCGACGCGACGAGATCGGGGGAGGGGCGCGGCTACCGCTCGGTAGCGGCCCGGCCACAGCGTAGGGGAACGTCTCGGGCGTCGTCGTCGTTGTGTCACGTAGTGATCCGCACGGGGAAGGAGCGACAGGACGCGATGGGACGACGCCTCGCGAACGGTGTGAAGACCGCCGGTCTGTTCGGCGCGCTGTGGGCCGTGCTGCTCGGGCTGTGGGCCGTGATCGGCGACGGCTCGACCGGGATGCTCGCGATCTTCGTCGGGATCGGGCTCGTGTCGACCTTCGTGAGCTACTGGAACTCCGACAAGATCGCGATCCGTGCGATGCACGCCCGGCCCGTGAGCGAGCTCGAGCAGCCCGTCATGCACCGCATCGTGCGTGAGCTGTCGACCCAGGCCCGCCAGCCCATGCCGCGCCTGTACGTCTCGCCGACGGCGGCCCCGAACGCCTTCGCGACGGGCCGCAACCCGCGCAACGCCGCGGTCGCGTGCACGACGGGCCTGCTCGAGCTGCTCGACGAGCGCGAGCTGCGCGCGGTGCTCGGCCACGAGCTCATGCACGTGTACAACCGCGACATCCTCACCTCGTCCGTCGCGGCCGCGGTCGCGGGCGTCATCACCTCGATCGCGCAGTTCCTCATGTTCTTCGGCGGCGGGGGCGACCGGCGCAACGCGAACCCGCTCGGGCTGCTCGCGATGGCCCTGCTAGCCCCGTTCGCCGCGATGCTCATCCAGCTCGCGATCTCGCGCACGCGCGAGTTCGACGCGGACCGCGGGGGTGCCGAGCTTACGGGGGACCCGCTCGCGCTCGCCTCCGCGCTGCGCAAGCTCGAGGCGGGGACGGCGGCGCGGCCCCTCCCGCCCGAGCGTGACCTCGTGGACGTCTCGCACCTCATGATCGCCAACCCCTTCCGCGGGGGCGGCTTCTCGCGACTGTTCGCGACCCACCCGCCGATGCACGAGCGCGTCGCGCGGCTCGAAGGCATGGCGGGGCGGCGTGGCTTTATCGCGTGAGGTGCGGCGCGACGTCGTCGTCGTCGGGGCTGGTCAGGCGGGGTTGTCCGCGGCGTACCACCTCGCGCGGCGCGGGATCGACTTCGAGGTCCTTGACGCGAACGAGGGGCCGGGCGGGGCGTGGCGGCACCGGCCCGACACGCTCACCTTCGGCGGGGCGCACGCGCTGCACGACCTGCCCGGGACGCCGCTCGGAGAGCCGGATCCTCAGGAGCCCGCCTCGGCGGTCGTGACGCG
>JAJUHG010000339.1 GCA_029267995.1 Micrococcales bacterium | reverse complement strand
CTCGTCGACGAGGTTCGCCCCGACCATCGAGGGGGCCGCGAGCACCCGCTCGCGCAGCTCGGCGGTCGTGGCACCCTCGAGGGCCTCGCCCGAGAAGATCCCGGCGCGCATGACGCCCCGCTCGCGCAGGTGGCGCGTGAGGGCGCGGGTGTCGATCCCGCTGATGCCCACCACGCCCTGCGCCTCGAGCTCGTCGTCGAGGCTGCGCTGGGCGCGCCAGCTCGAGGCGCGGCGCGCGGGCTCGCGCACGACGTAGCCCGCGACCCAGATGCGTCCCGACTCGGGATCCTCGTCGTTGACGCCCGTGTTGCCGATGTGCGGGGCCGTCATGACGACGATCTGCCGGTGGTACGAGGGGTCGGTGAGAGTCTCCTGGTAGCCGGACATGCCGGTGTTGAAGACGATCTCACCGAGGGTCTGACCGAGGGCGCCGTAGGCGCGTCCGGTGAACGACCGCCCGTCCTCGAGGACGAGTACTGCTGCGCTCACCCTGCCTCCTTTCCGGTCGCGGCGGCGATCGCCGCGACAAGGTCACGTGCCTGCTCGGGGTGCCGCAGCAGGATGCCCGTGTCGACCGGGACCTCGAGGAGCCACGTCACGACGACGAGGCGTTCGGGGTCGCCGATCTTCCCGGCGACGCCGCGGTCGAACCGCACCGCGTCGATCCGGTCGAGCGGGATGTACAGATCAGTGGTGCCCTGACGTACCAGGACGAGCCCGGCGTCGAAGAGCTGTGCGGTCCCGCGAGCCCGCTCGCCCAGGCCGCGACCCGCGACACGCTCGAGCCACTCGCGCGCGAGCGTCGTGCCGACGTAGACGCCCTCGAGGGCCGGGGTGCGCTGCTGCCCGAGCTCCGCCGGGGGGACGGGGAGCTCGCCGACGACGCCCGCGGTGCGTTCCTTCCGCCGTCGCCACCCGCGACGCATCGCGAGCAGGATCAGCACGGTCAGGACGACGAGCGCCGTCGTCGGGACCCAGAAGTCGATCACGCGCGCGCCTCCGCAAGTCGCGCGTCGAGGTGGGTCGGGCGGCCGCGCAGGAACGTCGCGAGGACCGTGCCCGGGAGCTCACGGCCCCGGAACGGGCTGTTCGGGCTCGCCGTCGTCTGCGCCGCGGGGTCGATCGTGCGCCGGGCTGCGGGGTCGACGAGCGTGAGGTTCGCGGGCTCCCCCACAGCGACGGGACGTCCGTGCAGATGGTCGACCCGCCCGATCCGCGCGGGCGTGGTCGACATGACCCGGGCGACGTCGGCCCACGTGAGCAGGCCCGTGTCGACCATCGCAGCCTGGACGACGCTGAGCGCCGTCTCGAGGCCCGTCATGCCGAAGGCCGCCGCGACCCACTCGCAGTCCTTGTCCTCGACCGGGTGCGGGGCGTGGTCGGTCGCGACGATGTCGATCGTCCCGTCCGCGAGCCCTGCACGTACCGCGTCGACGTCGGCCTGCGTGCGCAGCGGCGGGTTGACCTTGAAGACCGCGTCGTAGCCGCGCGCCTCCTCGTCGGTGAGCACGAGGTGGTGCGGGGTGACCTCGGCGGTCACGTCGATCCCGCGCGCCTTGGCCCAGCGCACGATCTCGACCGAGCCCGCGGTCGACAGGTGGCACACGTGCAGGCGCGAACCGACGTGCTCGGCGAGCAGCACGTCGCGCGCGATGATCGCCTCCTCGGCGACCGCGGGCCACCCGGGCAGCCCGATCTGCGCCGAGACGACCCCCTCGTGCATCTGCGCGCCCTCGGTCAGGCGCGGCTCCTGCGCGTGCTGCGCGACGACGCCGTCGAAGGCCTTGACGTACTCGAGCGCGCGGCGCATCACGACGGGGTCGT
>JAJUHG010000338.1 GCA_029267995.1 Micrococcales bacterium | reverse complement strand
GTGCTCCCCCAGCTCGGTGAGGACGGTGTGCGCACGTGCACGCTGACCGACCTCGTGCCCGAGGGTGCCGAGGTCCGCCCCGAGCGCGACCCCGAGGTCGCGCGCCTGAAGTCTGCGGGTCGCCTGCTCGAGGCGATCGAGCCCGCGGTCGCGTTCTACGAGGAGCCGCCCGCTGAGCCCATGACGGTCGAGCTCGGCCGCCTCGAGATCACGGTCGAGCCCGCCGACTGGGTCGAGGCCTTCGCCGGGCCCGAACCGGGTACGCCCCACAACGAGGCGCGCGAGGAGGTGCTCGACGCGCTGTGCGAGATCGTCGCGGACAAGGTCTCTGCGGACGGTGTCGCGCACGCCCTGCGCCGGCACGCCCCGCTGCTCGCGGCGCTCGACCGGGCGTGGCCGCTCGTCGAGGCGGGCGACCTCGTGGGTGACCTGTGGACCGTGCCCGCCTACCTGCGCCGTTGTGCGCCGTGGCTCACGCCCGAGGAGCTGCGCGCGCTGCGCCGCGAGGTGCCTGACGCGTGGACGGTCGAGGACCTGCCGTTCCTCGACGCCGCCCGCGCGCGACTCGGTGATGCGAGCGCAGCGGCACGCAGGCGTCGCGAGCGCTTGTCGTTCGAGCGTGAGCGCGCCGCGAAGCACCGGGTGCTCGAGGAGATGCTCGAGGCCGACCACGACAAGGAGGGCGTCGTGTGGATGCTCGTCAACGAGGACGGCTTCGAGGACGCCGTCGTCGAGTCCAGGGTCCACGAGGAGCGACCCCAGGACCCGCTCGCGGGTCCCTTCGCGCACGTCGTCGTCGACGAGGCGCAAGAGCTCACCGAGGCGCAGTGGCGCATGCTCGTGCGCCGTTGTCCCTCGCGCTCGTTCACGGTGGTCGGCGACCGGGCGCAGGCACGCGCCGGCTTCGGCGAGGCATGGGCCGACCGCCTTGCGCGCGTCGGGCTCGACGGAGCTGAGGTACGCACGCTGACGATCAGCTACCGCACGCCCGAGCCTGTCATGCGCGCGGCCGAGCCCGTGATCCGGGCCGTGCTGCCCTCCGTGAACGTCCCTGTCGCGGTGCGCCCCGGTGGGTCCCCCGTGCGACACGGCCGGGTCGCCGAGCTCGACGCGATCCTCACCGCGTGGCTCGCGGCGCACGACGACGGCGTCGCATGCGTCGTCGCTCCCCCGCACGCCTCTCCCCCGAGTCCCCCGAGCGCGATCTCGGATAGCCGTGTCCGGTTCGTTTCCCCCGAGCTCGTCAAGGGCCTCGAGTTCGACCTCGTGGTGCTCCTCGCCCCGAGCACGTGGGGCGAGGGCACGAGGGCGGCCGTCGACCGCTACGTCGCGATGACCCGAGCGACCGACCAGCTCATGATCCTCGACTAGCGTCGCTGCAGGTCAGCGGGCTGCAGCGGGTGCCGCGACGTACTCACGCAGGTGCTGTGCGGTCAGGGTATCGCCCCGCTCGACGAGCTCGCGGGGCGAACCCTCGAACACGACCCGACCGCCGTCGTGCCCGGCCCCCGGCCCGAGGTCGATGATCCAGTCGGCGTGCGCCATGACCGCCTGGTGGTGCTCGATCACGATCACGGACTTGCCCGCGTCCACGAGGCGGTCGAGCAGTGCGAGGAGGTTCTCGACGTCGGCGAGGTGCAGGCCCGTCGTCGGCTCGTCGAGCACGTAGACCCCGCCCTTGTCCCCCATGTGCGTCGCGAGCTTGAGGCGTTGGCGCTCCCCGCCCGAGAGCGTCGTGAGCGGTTGGCCGAGCGTGAGGTAGCCCAGGCCCACGTCGTGCAGCCGCTCGAGGATCGTGCGTGCCGCGGGGGTGCGTGCCTCGCCGTCGGC
>JAJUHG010000337.1 GCA_029267995.1 Micrococcales bacterium | reverse complement strand
GGCGGGCGAGGCGGTGGTCGCCGAGCCAGGCAGCCTCGGGATCGTGCTCGGCGGTTCGGGCAACGGCGAGCAGATCGCGGCGAACAAGGTCGCAGGCGTGCGCGCGATCCTCGCGTGGAGCGAGGACACCGCGCGGCTCGGTCGGGCGCACAACGACGCGAACGTCATCGCGATCGGTGCACGTCAGCACTCGGAGGCCGAGGCGCTTGCGCTCGTCGACGCCTTCCTCGCCGAGCCGTTCTCGGGCGAGGCGCGTCACCAGCGCCGCATCGACCTGCTCGCGCAGTACGAGGCCTCGCGCTGAGGCCACGCCCCTCGGACGTTCACCACACGAAGCTCGCGGTCGGCGAGAGCGGCCAGCCGAAGGCCGTGCTCGCGGGGAACAACGTCCCGGGCTCGAGCTCGCGCACGAGCCCAGCGCCCGCGAGCTGAGCGAGCGGGGTCCCACCGAGGAACACCGCGCCGAGCTCGCGCACGTCGAGCGCGAGCTGCGCAGGTCCCTGCGTGCGCGTGACCTCGGCGCCCTCGCGGTCGCCGACGAGACGCCAACGCCCCGCGTTCGCCGCGAGCCGCGGATCGGTCACCTCGAGCACGACGTCGACGGGCGCCGCGTAGCGCCGTGACGCGAGCGCGGTCGGCACGTCGAGCAGGCGCACCCACAGGTTCTCCGCGAGCCGGGGCTTCGCGGCGGGCCAGTTCTCGAGCAGCGCCATGAGCGGGTCGTCGACGGGGAGCTCGCTGATCTCGACGGTCGCCATGAGGTCGAGGTCGAGCAGCACGCCCCACAGGGCCCGAGCCGAGGCGGGGTCCTTCGCGACGTAGCGGCGCACCTCGACCCGGCCCGCGGGTCCTTCGGCGTTCCAGTCGAGCTTGCGCCGGAACTGCGCGAAACCCGTGACCTCGCCGCCGCGCTCGGTGACCGCGACGCGCATCGACTCGAAGCCGTCGCGCCAGAACTCGGGGTCCTGGAGCCCCGCAGCGTCGAGCTCGGGAGTCGACCTGGTCGTCCACCCCGGGCGCTCGACGCCCGCCATGAGCTCGCGCATGAGCGGCCCGTGCTCCTCGGCGGACATCTCCTCGAGGCGCACGCGGACGCCGTCGGCCCCCGGGACCTCGCGCAACGTCGCGCCGCGGGGGATCGTCAGAGACACGCTCTGAGCCGCGAGGCCATAGCCGAAGCGGCCGTAGATCCCCATCTCGGCAGCCCACAGCGCCGACACGGCCTCCCCGCGGGCGAGCGAGCGCGCGAGGTGGTCGTCGACCATCGCGCGCAGCAGCCCACGCCGGCGGTGCGCGGGGTGCACCCCGACCCACGTGAGGCCAGAGATCGGCATGCGGGCGCCCGGGACGGGGTGCTCAGCGAACTCGTAGGAGGCGTGAAAGGCGACGAGCTCGCCGTCGTCGGTCTCGACACCCCGCGTGCGCGAGAAGTCGAGCGGCCACACGAGCTGCGCGCGCTGCTCGGGGGTCGTCGAGCTCGGGAAGGCCCACGTGTTGACCTTCGTGATCTCGTCGCGGCGCTCGGCGGGGACGTCGACGAGGCGGTAGCCCGCGGGCGCCGTCGGGGTCAGGGCCCAGGTGCTCATCCGGCCATCGGCGCGGACCGGGCCCCGGTTTGCCCCGCGAAAATGTTCGCGCACGTCAGCGCACCTCCTAGTGCTCCTCGTCGCGACTCGATAACCTCGGCGGATGAGCGTGGACGCGGGGGCCCGGACGGGCACACGGGGGCAGCGTCGCCGCTACCTCATGCGCCGTCTCGAGCGCGCCGCCAAGACGGGGCTGCGCCGCTGGGGCATCTCGCCGCAGATCGTCGTGTGCGCGGGGCTCGTCGTGCTGAGCCTGCTCATGATCACCGCGACCACGACGTGGTCGGGCTGGTGGCCCCCGTCGATGCTCG
>JAJUHG010000336.1 GCA_029267995.1 Micrococcales bacterium | reverse complement strand
CCTGCTCCGGTGCGGGCAAGGGGCGCTCGCCGAGCTGCCACGCGACCACGGCCATGAGGCACGCCGCGAGCACGGTCGCGCCGTCGTTGAGGAGCGTGCGGTCCTTGCGCGCCCACGAGCACCACAGGCCCACCGCGAGCAGGGGCGCGAACACGGGGGCCCACCACAGCAGCTGCGGGTCGAGCACGAGCAGGGGCACGCCGACGACGGCGAGCAGCACCGCGTACGCGCGCGTCGGGGGCCAGTACCGCGGCCGACGGCGCGCCTTGAGCCACAGGCCAGCCGCATGGAACGCGAAGTACGCGACGAACCACGCGAGCGCGAGGAGCGCGTGCAGCCATCGCGGCCCGCCGCCCAGGACGCCCACGAGGAGCGGCGCGGCGAGCATCGCCCACGCGCCGTGCTGGTCCGGGACCCAGCCGGGTCCGCGCCGTCGTCGTGCCACGCGACCGACGCTAGCCGCAGGATCCGGCCGGACGGCAGGCCCTGGGGCCCGTGACGCCCGGCAGATGGGCTCAGGCCTCCGCGGTGGGCTCGGGGTCGATCCGCGTCGCGGGACCGGTCTCGACGTTCGGCTCGGCCGCCGCGATCTCGCGGATGCGCGCCCGGCGGGCCCGCCACATCTCGAAGGCGATCGGCAGCACCGAGACGAGCACGATCGCGAGCACGAGCGCCTCGAGGTTGTTCTTGACGAACGGCACGTTGCCGAGCGCGTAGCCGAGCAGCGTGATGCCCACGCCCCACAGCAGCGCACCGATCACGTTGAACGACACGAAGTGCCGGTAGCTCATACGCCCCACGCCCGCCGCGACGGGAGCGTAGGTGCGCACGAACGGCACGAACCTCGCGATGATGATCGTGCGCCCGCCGTACTTGGCGAAGTACGCGTTGGTCATGTCGATGTAGGACTGCTTGAAGAACCTCGAGTCGGGGCGGCTGAAGATTCGCGGGCCGGCCTTCGCGCCGATCATGTACGCGACCTGGTCGCCCACGAACGCGGCGACGAACAACAGCGTGCACAGCAGCCAGATCGGCACCGTGATCTGCTCCTGGGCGGTGAGCATCCCCGCCGTGAACAGCAAGGAGTCGCCCGGCAGGAAGGGGAACAGGAGTCCCGTCTCGATGAACACGACGAGGACGACACCGCCCAGGGCGTACGGCCCGAAGGACGCGATCAGGGTGTCGGGGTCGAGCCAGCCCGGCCCGAGCGCGGGCACGGTCGAGGCGAGCTGGGAGAGCACGCGGCAAGCCTAGGGGTGGGCGGTGCTCGAGGTGCAGGGGCCGTGTGGAGGGCGGGTGAAGGAGCACGCCCACGCTGCGCCGGGCAGCGTGCGACGGGTGTGCCCGCGGTGGGCGACAATCGCGAGGTGACGAAGGACGACGTCGGCGTCGGGCCGTGGCCCGGTGGCCGCGAGGCGTGGCCGGACGACGAGCGCTACGACCCCGAGCTGCTCGAGCACGGTGACCGGCGCAACGTCGAGGACCGCTTCCGCTACTGGACCGTCGAGGCGATCGTCGCCGAGCTCGACACGCGTCGCCACCCCTTCCACGTCGCGATCGAGAACTGGGGCCACGACCTCAACATCGGCTCGGTGGTGCGCAGCGCGAACGCCTTCGCCGCGGCGGGGGTGCACATCCTCGGGCGGCGGCGCTGGAACCGGCGCGGGGCGATGGTCACCGACCGCTACCTGCACGTGCATCACCACCCGGACGTCGCCGGGCTCGTGGGATGGGCGGCCACGGCCGGGCTCGGTGGGGCTCGGCTCCCGCTCATCGGGATCGACAACGTGCCTGGCTCGGTACCGATCGAGGGCTACGCGCTGCCGCGCGAGTGCGTGCTCGTGCTCGGTCAGGAAGGTCCGGGACTGAGCCGCGAGGCGCTCGACGCGGTCGAGGTGGTCCT
>JAJUHG010000335.1 GCA_029267995.1 Micrococcales bacterium | reverse complement strand
GGTCGCGGGGTCGAGTGCGATCCACGTCAGCGCGAGCCCGAGGTCGCGGTAGGGGCGTGCGGCGTGGTGGGTCGTCAGGTGCGTGACGAGAGCCTTGACGGGCCACTCGGGGCGCAGGGCGTTGATCGCGGCGGCGAGGCGTGCGATCTCGTCGGGGTCTGCCATGTCGTCCTTTCGTCCAAGGCCAATCGATCGGGGCCTCGCGCGATACGTAAGTGACGTTCTTGGTCTTGGTCTCACCGGAAAGAAGTTCAGGTCAGGTCAGGTCAGGTCACTTCAGGTCACTTCACTTCTCTCTACTTCTCTTCTCTTTGCGTGCACGCTCCGCCATCCACAACCGCACGCTCTAGCGTTCGGTAGAGCGTGCGGTAGAGCGTGCGGTGGGGCGCCGCGCTAGGGGGTCACGCTGGCTCGACGTCACCGAGGCACACAGGGCAGTCGCGGATGAAGTCGACGCCGTTGTTCAGGTGCTTCTTGTGGTTCGTCTTCGCGGCACCTTCTGCCTGCCTGCGCTTCTTGTCGCGAAGACTCGTCGTGGACTGGTTCCAGTTGAACCAGCCCGTGATGAACCAGCCGCCTTCCTGCTCGCTCCACGCGCCCTCGCGGACGAGCGCGGCGACGCGGGCCAGGGGCTTTGATAGCCCGACGGCGATGACGTCGATGTCGTAGTCGTGCACGAATCCGTCCGTCTCGCCGCCCTTGGCGTAGGCGAGTGCGCGAATGTAGAGCAGCTCGGCGTCCGGGCCGGCTCGGCGGATGCGCGGGTCGCGCATGTAGTTGACGTCCAGCGGGACGAACATGCTGGGTGCTGGGCGAGCCATCAGACTCGAGCCCCCTTTCGGGAGTTGCAGGGTAGGCACATGGTTTGGAGGTTGTCGGGCTCGTCGCTGCCACCGTGCGAGAACGGCTTGATGTGGTCGAGCGTGAGTCGGTCGGTTGAGCCGCACGTGACGCAGGCGCCCCCGTCGCGCTCGTAGATGAGCGCTCGAACGCGATGTGGGATCTTCTTGCGGCGCAGCTCGGCGGCAGGGCGGGGGCCAGGCCGCCATAGGTCGCGGCCGCGGCGGTCTTGCATTGGCGGGCGATATCCGCCCTCAGCCTCAACGAGCCAGCCAATCTCGAGAAGGCTCGCGATGTCGCGCTTGTTGAAGAACATCCGAGTCGCAGAGTCGGGAATCAACCAGTCGTGCTCGCGCATGTACTTTCCCGCCCAGCACAGCGCGCGCACCCAGCCAGCGAACGCGCTGGGCCGGAGCTCGACAGCCTCCGGGTGTCCGAACAGCCGGTTAGATAGCAGCACGGCGCCGTCTCGTGACATCTTGCTCACGCGAGCCTCCTTCTCTCGGGCACAGAAAAGCCCGCCTCTCGGGCGGGCTGGTTGGTCGTTGCGGGGGTCATGTGTCCTCCCCGAGTGGTTGTTCGCGCGCGGGCTTCATGGGGTGCGCCCTGCTGCCCGCAGGTCGGCTTCGAGTTCTTCGATGCGTCGTCGGAGTCGGAGGACTTCCCTCGCGTGGCGTTGGCGCTCCTTGAACGCGTCGTCGTCGGCCTTGCGCCACGCCTCGATCTCTTCCCACGCCTCACGGAGTTTGGCGATCGCTTCCTCACGGGTGAGGGCGTCGAAGGGGTGTGCGGTCATGGGTGCTCCTTGCGTGTGTAGTAGTCGCATGCGTCCCGGTGTGCTTCTTCGCGGGTGTCACGTAGCGGTGCGTCGTCGTGTCGCGCCCGGTAGCGGGGTGTGCTGGTGAAGCGCCCGACGGCGCTCGTGGCGGTGTGCAGGGTGTGGACGTACCCGCAGCGGGGGCAGGGTGGCTTCGCGCTCACCCCTGCCCCCTGAGCCAGTCCGCGAGGGCGGAGGCCCGTTCCAGCGCGCGGGTCTCGGCCCAACGCGCCACACCGTCAGGCCACTGCGC
>JAJUHG010000334.1 GCA_029267995.1 Micrococcales bacterium | reverse complement strand
GCCCACGAGCCGCAGCATGCGGGGCTTGTAGGCGCCGACCCAGATGCTCATGTCGTGCGCGGGCCGCGGGCCGCGCTTCGCGCCGTCGAGCCGGTAGTGCTCGCCTTCGACGACGAGTCGCTCGCGCGTCGAGGTGTCCCACACCCCCCGGATCACGTCGATCGCCTCGGACAGTGCCTCGACGGCCTCCCCCGGGCTGCGCCTCGGGCCGCCCATCGCCTCGATCGCGTCCCAGAACGCCCCCGCCCCCAGACCGAGCTCGACACGGCCTCCCGAGAGCACGTCGATGCGCGCGAGGGAGCGCGCGAGCACGGCCGGCGGCCGCATGGGCCCGGAGTGCACGTTGGCCGCGACCCGGACGCGCGCGGTCCGTGCGGCGACGAACGCGAGCAGCGTCAGGGTGTCGAGGAACGCACCTTGGTACGGGTGGTCCTGGAACGTCACCAGGTCAAGCCCCGCACGCTCCGACACCTGCGCGAGCTCGACCACGCGTGCCGGGTCGGCCGCCACGGGGGTGAGGAACGACCCAAGCTCGATCTCGTGACCGTAGTCCACGGCGCAGCACTCCCATCGTGTGACGTGCGGCGCGGTCGAGCGCCGTCGTCGGCTCCAACCACGCGAGTCGTGCAGACCTTCCCGATCGCCCGCGAGGGGGCGCGCGGTCAGCGGGACGTGCTCACAGGGCGTGCTGCCGGACGTCAGGCAGCGGCGCCTCGCGGGCTCGCGACGGCGTCGAGGATCGCGACCCGCTCGACGAGGTAGGTCAGGAACAGCGTGCCCCGCTCGGCGGCGTTGATGCTGCGCGTCGTCTCGGCGACGTCGCACGCCTGCAGGAAGTTGCGCAGCGCGATGACCCGGTCGAGCTGGTGCCGGTCCGGGGCGACACCCGTGACCGAGGTCCACCCCTCGAGGAACCACTCCGCGGCACCGGCGTAGGCGAGACCGTTGCCGCCGCGCAGACCCGCCTGGAACTCGATCTCGGTGAGCTCGCCGAGCATCCACCCGAGGTCGAGCTCTGGCGTCGACCGCATGAGCTCGTCACCCGCGAGGATCTCGATGCGCGTGACGTCCTGGTCGACGAACACCGACCCGAGCGAGAAGCCACCGTGGCACAGCGTGTCGCCCCGGTCGAGATCGCCGAGCCAGCGCCGAAGGCTCCCGACGACGGACGGCGCGAGCTGGGCGACGACCTGTCCTGCCCAGGTCCCGGGCGCCGCGTCGAGGTGCGCACGCAGGCGAAGCAGGTGCGGGGAGACGACACGTTCGAGGCCCTCGGTCGGGCCGGCCGAGGTGTGCAGGCGCCCGAGGGCCGCACCGAGCGAGGTCATCGCGCGCTCGAGCGAACGACCGACCTGTCGTAGCTCGGGCCACAGCTGGCTCGCGAGCACCTCGCACGCGAGCAGCGGGTACTCGGCCTCGTCACCCGTGTACGTCGGCGCAACGAGCCGCACCGCAGGGCCGAGCTCGACCGACGCGAGGTGCGCACGTGCGTCCGCACGGTGCTCGACGTCCTCGACTCGGCTCTCGTTCGTGCGGCGTGCGAGGCGCCACTGCGGCCCGTCGTAGACGAGGCGCTGCTGCCACGCTCGCGTTCCGTAGTCCCACGCGATGTCTGCGCACATGGTGTCCTCCCCTGCCGGGTGCTCGCGGCGCCCCCGCTGACGGGCGGCGATCGATCTCGTGCCCTCAGGATGTCCGCTTCGCACGATCCGGCGGATCGGCCGTGAGCAGGAAACTCTCGTGCGACGTTCGGCGGAAGCTCCTGACCGAAGGTCTCGGCGCGAGGTTTCTCATGGTTGACCCGGACGCGCCGTCGGCGGGGACTAGGGGGCCTAGCGTGTCGGGAGCCGCACCTCGACGAGCCAGCCCGAGCCGTTCGGGCCCGCCGAGAAGGCACCACCAAGCACACTCGCGCGTTCGTGCATC
>JAJUHG010000333.1 GCA_029267995.1 Micrococcales bacterium | reverse complement strand
GGACGCCGTCGGCCTGGGTCTCGGGCTCCGGCGCGGCGGGTCGCTCGTGCTCCTCGGGTCGTTCCGGGGCGGGTGCCGCGCACACGGGGCAGAACTCCGCCTCGGGCGGCAGCGCGCTGCCGCACGCCTCGCACGTCATCGTCCTCCCCCTCCCGGCCGGCGGCGTCTGAGCGAGCGCAACGAGAACCTGGCTCGCACCCGGGCCCACGGTCCCACGGACCGTGACATGGCCGCCAGCACCTCGTCGACCTCGCGCCACAGCGCCTCGACGTCCTCGGGGCGCGGCTCGCCCGGACCGAACACCCCCGCGTCCGCGCGGCGCGCGAGGATCGCCACGCCCGCCTCGGGGAAGTGGTTCGCGAGCTCGCCCCCGGTCTCCCGGCGGGTCGCCCCCGCGCGCGGCTCGTGGCCGAGGTCGAGACCGAGGTCGACGACCTCGTGCCACCCACCGAGCACGCGCTCGACCATCGCCTCGGCCTTGCGGCGACGCGCCCGACGGCGAGCCTTGAGCGCCGCGACGAGCACGAAGGGCAGCGCGAGCAGGAGCAGGCCGCCGGTCGCGAGGGCCGCGACGCGCACCCACGCGGGCAGGCCGTGGTCCTCGGTCTCGAGCTCGTCCTCCTCGGCGTCCTCGGGGAGCGGCTGCGTCGGGGGCTCCTCGGGCTCCTCGGGCGGCTGCGGCTCGAGCAACTGCTGCGGCTGGGGCTCGGCCTCGCTGCGCGCCTCGGAGCTCTGGGGCGGGGTGGCGTCGTCAGGCCGCGGGTCGAACGGCACCCACCCGAGCCCCTCGAAGGGCACCTCGACCCACGCGCGCACGTCCGCACCCCGCAGCTCGACCGGGCCCCCGCTCGCCGCACCTTCCTCGCCGTCGTGCACGAAGCCCATGACGACGCGGGCGGGGATCCCGCGCTGCCGGGCCATGAGCGCCATCGCGACCGCGAACTGCTCGTCGTCACCCACCGGCGCGGCCTCGGCGAGGAGCGTCGCGATGCGGTCCGCGCCGTGCCCCGCGCGCGAAGGTGCCTCGCCCTCCTTGCCGCTGCTCAGCACGCCCGTCCCCGCGAGCCCGTCGCGCAAGGCCTGGACCGTCTCGACCCCCTCGGCCGTCTCGCGCGCGAACCGGTCTGCGGTCGCCGCAACCGCGTCGGGCACGAGCTGAGGGGCGGGCAGGTCCAGCTCGGCGAGGCCCGCCTCGGCGAGCGCCGAGCCGCTCGGGCGTGGTCGCACGGTCGCGGTGAGCGTGAAGGAGTCGCCGCTGCGCAAGCCCGCGGTCGCGAGTGCGGTGGGGCCGGAGGGGTTGAGGTGCAGCCCGCGGCGCAGCTCCTCGGCGCGCGGCCCCGTGAAGCGCAGGTCGACCGGCTCACCCACGACCGGGAGCCACACCTCCCCGTAGTCGTGCACCGTGACCCGCACCTCGAGCTCGGTGCCCTCCGCGAGCGGCGGGCCCGTGAGGGGCGGGGCGGTCGGCAGGCGCGAGCCCGCGCGGCGGAAGGCCCCCGAGTCGCTCCCCGCAGTGCCGCCCGCGACGTCCATGACGGTCCCGGTGTAGGCGTCGAGCGTCGCAAGACGCACCCGCTCGCCGGGCGGCAACCCCTCGATCGTGAAGAGGACGTCCTCGGCGCGGTCCTTGACGTAGGAGCGGTAGCCGACGAGCGGGCTCGCGAAGTCGTGGATCTCAAGCGGGGGCACGACGGCGTCGCGCAGCACCCAGCGGTGCCCGTCGGGGCTCACGAGCGGTCCGAGCACGGCCGTCACGAGCGCCGTTCCGCCCAGCAGGGCTGCGGTCGCACGCACCCGGCGCTGCCGCAGCGCCGAGCGCTGCGCCCGCTGCGTCGCGTCGAGGTCCGTCGCCTCGACGAACGCCGGGCGCAGCCGCCACGCGGCCCACGCGAGCGCGACGACGACGATCACGAGCCCCTGCACGACAGGCAGCACGACATGCGCG
>JAJUHG010000332.1 GCA_029267995.1 Micrococcales bacterium | reverse complement strand
CGGTCGAGCACGCCCCGCACCCGCCACGCAAGCGGCCACGAGTACCAGCCCCGCTCACCACCGACCTCCTCCATGACCTGCCACACGAGCTCGCGAGGGGCGTCGACCCGGGTGCGCCGATGTCGAAGGCACGGTTGACGTGCGCGGGCATGCGCGCGCTCCCGACGAGGTAGTGCAGGACGTCGCGGATCGCGATCGGCTGGATGCGCGTGTCGACCCAGCGCGGGGCGGTCATCGCGGGCAGGCGCTCGGTGAGGTAGCGCATCATCTCGAAGGATGCTGAGCCCGAGCCGAGGATCACCGCGGCGCGCAGCACCGTCGTGGGCACGCCCGAGGCGAGCAGGATCTCGCCCACCTCGGTGCGCGAGGCGAGGTGTGTGGAGAGCCCTTCGTCGTCGGGCACGAGCCCGCCGAGGTAGACGATGCGCCGCACGCCCGCCCCGCGTGCGGCCTGCGCGAAGGTCAGCGCGGTACGGCGGTCCTGGGCCTCGAAGCGCGGTCCCGTCCCGAGGGAGTGCACGAGGTAGAAGGCGACGTCGACCCCTTCGAGGGCCGTGCGGGTCTGCTCGAGGTCGCTCACGTCCGCCTCGGCGACCTCGACCTCGGCGCGCCACGGCCGGCCGTCGAGCCGTGCGACGCGGCGCGAGACGGCGCGCACGCTGTGCCCCGCCGCGAGGAGCTCGGGCACGAGCCGACCGCCGACGTAGCCCGTGACACCCGTGACCGCGCACACGAGGGGAGCAGAGGTCATGCCTCGACCCTAGGTCGCCGTCTGCGACCCGGCGCGGTGGGGCGGAGCCTGGCCCGTGCGCAGCGGCGGTCGGCGACCCCTCGGCCGCGAGCACCACACCTAGGATCGTCACCATGCGTCTGCTCTTCGCGGGAACCCCCGCACCCGCCGTCCCCGCGCTCGAGGCACTTCTGGCCTCCCGGCACGAGGTGGTCGCCGTACTCACGCGTCCCGACGCGCGCGCGGGGCGGGGCCGCAAGCTCGTCGCGAGCCCCGTCAAGGAACGCGCGCTCGCCGCGGGCATCGAGGTGCTCGACCCCGTCCAGCCCCGCGGCGAGGAGTTCCTCGCCGAGCTCGCGCGGCTCGACGTCGACGCGGCGCCCGTCGTCGCGTACGGGGCGATCCTGCGACCCGAGGTGCTCGACGTGCCCCGGCACGGCTGGGTCAACCTGCACTTCTCGGTGCTGCCCGCATGGCGCGGCGCCGCCCCCGTGCAGCACGCGATCATCGCGGGCGACGAGATCACGGGCGCGACGACGTTCCGTATCGAGGAGGGGCTCGACACCGGCCCGGTGTACGGGACGCTCACCGAGACGATCCGCCCGCGCGACACCGCAGGCGACCTCCTCGAGCGGCTCTCGGTCGCTGGGGCCGAGCTGCTCGTGCGCACGCTCGACGCGATCGAGGACGGCACGATCGCCGCCGTCCCGCAGCCCGCCGACGGCGTCTCGCACGCCCCACGTCTGCTGCCCGCCGATGCGCGCGTCGACTGGACCCGGCCCGCGTACGTCGTCGACCGGCTCGTGCGGGGCTGCACGCCTGCGCCGGGTGCGTGGACGACCCTGCCCGACGGCGCGCGCCTCGGCCTCGGTCCGGTCCGCCCCACCGAGGAGACGCATCTGGGGCCCGGCGAGGTCGAGGTGCGCAAGGACGCCGTCGTCGTCGGAGCCGGGGCCGGTGCCGTGACCCTGGGCGAGGTAGTACCGCCCGGGAAGCGGGCGATGCCCGCAGCCGACTGGGCGCGCGGTGCTCGGCTCGAGCCCGGGACCCGGCTGGGGCAGGCATGAGCGCGGCGGGCCGGCGGGGCAGCTCGGGTCGCGAGGACCACGGGCGTGGTGGCCCGGCACGTCGAGGCGGCGAGCGGGCCGAGCGGTCGCACGGTCGCGGAACGCCCCGTGCGGAGAACCCGCGCGAGGGGGCGCCGCGCGACGGGTCCCGT
>JAJUHG010000331.1 GCA_029267995.1 Micrococcales bacterium | reverse complement strand
GGGCCTCGGGCGGCGCGAACGCCGAGGCGCGCGGGGGTGCCGCGGGCGCGGGGGGTGCCTGTCCACCGGTCGGGACGTGCGGGGCGGGCCCACCCTCGCGTCCGTGCGGTGCCCGCACGGCGGGGGCGGCCGGGGACGCGACCGGCGAGCTGCCCGTCACGGGCGAGACGATCGAGATCTCCCGGCTCGGCGGACCGTCGGTCCCGGTCGCCGCGAAGGGTGACTGGGCGCTCTCGCCCGCGCGCTCGGGGTCGGCCGCGAAGCGCGCGAAGGACCTGCGCTGCTCGTCGTAGGCCATCGCGGCCGCGAAAGCCTCCTTCGACCGCACGAGGCGCAGGTTCGCCTGCTCGACCTGGCGCATCTCGGCGATCGGGCCCGCGAGGGGCGAGACGTCGAGGTAGCGCCGCCCGCCCGCCCCGTGCACCACGCCCATCTGGAGCACCTCGACCTGGCGGCCGGGTGCACGCAAGAAGTCGAGCGCGTCGGCGATCTCGGGGCTCACGCTCGAGCACACGAGCAGGAGCCGCGCCCCGACGCGTAGCCCGCGCCGCGAGTACGCCGCGGGGAGCGAGTCGCGGAAGGCCATGATGTCGACCCGGAACTGCTCGGCGCCGCCGTCGTAGAGCTCGGCGAGGTCGTTCGAGGTGAACCGGCCGGCCTGGCCCGCGTACGCGAGCGCCTGGATGAGGGCGTCCGCGTCGAGCTCGGCGACGACCTCGATCACGACCGGCTGCCCGACGACGTCGAGCGCGAGCATGTGCGGCTGCTGGTCCTGCGCGGACCGCCTCGTCGCGACCGGGAAGAGCCCTTCGCCGAGCAGCTCGGACAGGTGCTCGGTGACGAGCTGGGCCGACTCGGGGCCGAAGCTCGCCGCGGCAGGCTGCATCGGCTGGACGAGTCGCGAGCCCGACTCATCAAGCTCGAAGAGTGGCACCTGGTGCTCCTGCCCGATCGAAGATGACGCCTTCACGGGCCGCGTGCGGGCACGGCTCGCGGTCCCCCGAAAGTCCCCCGCTCACCGTCTCACAGCGGCCGTCGGCACGATAGCGCCATTGGTGTTCATCAGATCGACGGACCGCCGAGGTGGTGGGGTCCTGACGCCCAGGTCGGCCTCCGGGCAGCCGCTCAGCGGGCCTCGAGCCGCTCCGCGAGCAGCTCGGCAAGGTGCTGGCCCGCGACGCCCGCGAGCTGGTCGGCCTGCGTGCGGCACGAGTAGCCGTCCGCGAGGTAGACGGTGCCCTCGGCCGCCTCGGCGAGCGCGGGGAGCAGCTGGGCCTCGGCGACCTTGACCGAGACCTCGTAGTGCCCCTTCTCCATCCCGAAGTTGCCCGCGAGGCCGCAGCAGCCCGCGAGCGTGCGGATCGTCGCGCCGGCCCCCTCGAGGAACGCCTTGTCGGGCGCGAAGCCCATGACGGCGTGCTGGTGGCAGTGCGGCTGGACGACGGCGGTCACGTCGGACAGGTCGGGCGGCGTCCACCCCTCGGCGGGGCCGAAGGGGGCGGGTGCGGTGAGCAGCTCGGCGAGCGTGTGGGTCGCCCTCGCGATCGCGGCGGCGCGCGGGTCGCTCGGGAACAGGTCCCCGAGGTCGGAGCGCAGCACGGCCGTGCAGGACGGCTCGAGCCCGACGATCGGGATGCCGTTGACGGCGTACGGCGCGAGCACGTCCATGAGCTCGCCGAGCCGCGAGCGCGCCCCGTCGAGCTGGCCCGTCGAGATCCACGTGAGCCCGCAGCACACGTCGCGCTCGGGCAGGAGCACCTCGTAGCCCGCCGCGCGCAGGACCTTCGCGGCCGCGAGCGGGACCCCGGGGTCGAGGGTGTCGCCGAAGGAGTCGACCCACAGCAGGACACGGCGCGCGGCCGACGACGGCGTCCGAGCGGCGCGCGCACCCGGCTCGCCCGAGGCGACAGGCGGGGCGTCCGCGGTCGCGGGGTCGCGCTTCGCGGCGTCGTCGGGCAGGGCCTTCGTGGGTGCGTCGCCCGCGAGGATCTCGGCGATCGGCGTG
>JAJUHG010000330.1 GCA_029267995.1 Micrococcales bacterium | reverse complement strand
GGGGGGGGGGGGGGGGGGGGGGCCGGGGCCGGGGGGGTGGGGGGGGGGCGGGGGGGGTGGGTCCTGGGATAGTGGGGGCGTGGACAGGGAGCCGAGCGCGAAGGACATCCGTCGCTGGCGCGGGTACCTCGCGGACGAACGCGCCGAGGCACGCGTCTACCGCGAGTTCGCCGCACGCCGCGAGGGCGAGGAGCGCGAGATCTTCCTCGCGCTCGCGGAGGCCGAGGGTCGGCACGAGGCGCACTGGCTCGCCCTGCTCGGCGACCAGGTCGGCAAGCCGCGCCCCGGCTCGCTGCGCACGCGGGTGCTCGCGTGGCTCGCGCGGCACTTCGGCTCGGTGTTCGTGCTCGCGCTCGCCCAGCAGGCCGAGGCCCGCTCGCGCTACGCCGCGGACTCGGACGCGACCCCCGCGATGGCCGCCGACGAGCTGACCCACCAAGAGGTCGTGCGCACGCTCGCCGTGCGTGGGCGCAACAAGCTCTCGGGCTCGCTGCGCGCGGCCGTGTTCGGTGCGAACGACGGGCTCGTGTCGAACCTCGCGCTCATCGCGGGGATCGCGGCCGCGGGGGTCGAGCCGAAGGTCGTGCTGCTCACGGGTGTCGCGGGACTCCTCGCGGGCGCGCTGTCGATGGGCGCGGGCGAGTACGTCTCGGTGTCCTCCCAGCGCGAGCTGCTCGAGGCGTCCGCGCCCGACCCCGCCGCGATCGAGGCGCGCGCGGACCTCGACCTCGACGCGAACGAGCTCGCTCTCGTCTACCGCGCGCGCGGGCTCGACCACGACGAGGCGGCCCGCCGCGCGGACGCGACCCTACGTGCGCTGCACGGTGACGAGCGTGCTGCGGAGTTCATCGCGAGCGTTCGCACGGGACCGACCGACCCGGGCGACGTCGACGCCGAGTCCCGTGAGGTGCTCGGCACCGCGTGGCGGGCCGCGTGGTCGAGCTTCGCGTTCTTCGCGGTCGGTGCGGCGGTGCCGCTTCTGCCGTTCCTGCTGGGCATGACGGGCGGGATCGCGATCGCGGTGTCCGCGGGGGTCGTGGGTGTGGTCCTGCTGCTCACGGGCGGCGTGGTCGGTGTGCTCTCAGGCACCTCGCCCGGGCGCAGGGCTGCGCGCCAGCTCGCGATCGGCTACGGCGCGACGGGTGTGACGTACCTGCTCGGGCTCGCCTTCGGGACGGTCGTGGCCTGACGACGACGGCGCCTCGAGTCGTGAGGACGACGACGGCGTCCCGTCACGCTGCGCAGGGACGGACCGGCTCGCGCGGCGAGGAGTGGTTCAGTGCGGCTCGGTCGTGATGACCACACCCGAGTGGCGCCGCAGGGAGCGGATGCTCAGGAGCGTGATGACGACGGCGATCGCACCCGCCGCGACCACGACCGAGAACCCGCCCGAGGAACCCGAGCGAGCGATGAACTCCCCCGCGACCGGGGCTCCTGCCGCGACGCCGACCGTGAGCGCGGTGTTGGCCCACGTGAGCCCCTCGGTGAGCTGGCTCGGGCGCACGAACTGCTGGACCAGGCCGTTGCCGTTCACGAGCGTCGGGGCGATCGCGAAACCGACCACGAACATCACCGCGGCGAGCAGCACGACCGTATGCACGACGAAGAACAGGCACACGCCCGCCCCGAGCGCGAGCACGCCGATCACGAAGCGCCGCCACAGGGGGGACGCCCACTGGCGCGCGCCGTAGGCGAAGCCCGAGATGAACGATCCCGCGGCGAACACCGCGAGGATGGCTCCCGCGGCGGCCTTCTGGCCGTGCTCCTCGGCGAAGGCGACGACCGCGACGTCGGTCGCCCCGAAGATCGCACCGACCCCCATGAACCCGAGTGCGACGGGGATGAGTCCCGGGGAGCGCAGCACGGACGGCTCGCGGTGCTCGGTGCGTCCACGCGGCGGGGGCTCGGTCTCCTTCTGGGCGAGGAACAGCAGACCGCCCCCAACGATCGCGAGGCCCGCGACGACGAGCGCGGCCTGGGGCGCGACCGCAGTCGCGAGCAGGGTCGCGACG
>JAJUHG010000329.1 GCA_029267995.1 Micrococcales bacterium | reverse complement strand
ATCTTCCAGTTCCTGTGGGTGTGGAACGACCTGCTCGTCTCGCTGACCTTCGCGGGCGGGCGCCCGAACGTCGCCCCGCTCACGGTGCGCATCGCCGAGATGGTCGGCACGCGCGGCTCGGACTGGTTCCTGCTCTCGGCGGGTGCCTTCATCTCGATGATCGTCCCGGTCATCGTGTTCCTCGCGCTCCAGCGGTACTTCGTGCGCGGGATGATGGCCGGCTCCGTCAAGGGCTGACCGACCAGGCGGCCCCCGCGCGCACCGGGCCCACCCCTTGCCCGGCGCGTGCGGGGGCCGTCTGCTGCCTGCGGGGCGCAGGGTGGGGGCTGCCTCGCGCCGTCGTCGCGAGCTCTGGACCGGTAGCGTGCGAGGGTGCGCGGGGATCTCGTGGGGCGCGTTCCGGCGCCCGTGCTGTTCGTCGGCTCGGGCCTTGCGCAGTACGTCGGCGCCGCGATCGCGGTCGGGCTGTTCGCGGTCGCGGGGGCTCGCGAGACCGCGTGGCTGCGCATCCTCGCCGCGGCGCTCGTGCTCCTCGCGTGGCGGCGCCCGTGGCGCTTGCGCTGGACGGGGCGTGCGTTGCGGGCCGCGGTCGTGTTCGGGCTCGTGCTGACCGCGATGAACATCGCCTTCTACCTCGCGATCGAGCACCTGCCGCTCGGTCTTGCGGTCGCGATCGAGTTCGCGGGTCCGGTCGCGGTCGCCGCGGTCACGGGTCGGGCGCGTGAGCGGTGGGGCGGGCTGCTCGCGGCCGTGGGGGTCGTCGTGCTCTCGGGTGCGGTGCTCTCGGGCCGCACCGCGCGAGATGGGTCCGGTGCGCAGACCGTGGTGACCCAGGACGCCGTCGTCGGGCTCGTGTGGATCTTGCTCGCGGCTGCGCTGTGGGCGGGCTACGTCGTGCTTGGGCGGCGGGTCGCGCGGGACGCCGCGGGGCACGGGATCGCCTCGCTCGCGGTCGGCATGGGGGCGGGTGCGCTCGTGTTCGCCCCGTTCTTTGCGCGCAGCGCGCTTCCCGAGCTCGTGGACTGGCGCTTCGCGCTCGCGATCCTCGGGGTGGGTGTGCTCTCCTCGGTGATCCCCTACGCGGTCGAGCAGCTCGTGCTGCGGCGGGTCACGGCTGCGACCTTTGCGGTGCTGCTCGCGCTCCTGCCCGCGACGGCCGCCGTCGTCGGCGCGGTGTGGCTGCGGGAGCTGCCGACGTGGCCCGAGCTCGCGGGCATCACCCTCGTGTGCGCCGCGATCACCCTGACCTCCCGCCGCCCGCGCCCCGAGCCCCCCGCTGCCTGACCCCCGGCCACCCGCCGCCCCCGCCCGGTTCCCCACTCGCCCCTGCTAGCGGTTAGTGATGATGTCCCCGGTCAGTGACTTCGCCGTCACTACCTCGGGAAGAACTCACTTGCTGACCGCAAGAGGGGGCTCGGCGCCGCGGGTGCGGGTCGTCACAGGGGGCGGGTGGTCACAGGTACTGGCCGGGTCCGGGGTGCTCGTCGGGCGGGCGGCGGATCGCACCTTGCGGGGGCTGCTGACCCGGCTGGCCCATGATCACGCCGGGCGGAAGGGCGCGACGCATCTGGGTGAGCTGGGCCTGCGCGGCCATCTGCTGAGCGACGAGCGCCGTCTGGATCCCGTGGAACAGCCCCTCGAGCCACCCGACCAGCTGGGCCTGGGCGACGCGCAGCTCGGCGTCGGAGGGGGTGCGATCCTCCGCGAGGGGGAGCGTGATGCGCCGCAGCTCCTCGATGAGCTCGGGGGACAGCCCGTCCTCGAGCTCGTGGAGCGACTTCTCGTGGATCGAGGCGAGGCGGTCGCGCGCGGCGTCGTCGAGCGGGGCCGAGCGCACCTCGTCGAGCAGCTGCTTGATCATCGTCCCGATGCGCATGACCTTCGCGGGCTGGTCGACGAGCGAGTGCGGGTCCTCGTCGCCGTCCTCGGGGGAGGGCACGGGGACCTTCGTGCCGTCGGGGCCGACGACGACGATCCGCGGGGCCTGCTCCTTCGGGGCCTCGTCGGCACCAGGCT
>JAJUHG010000328.1 GCA_029267995.1 Micrococcales bacterium | reverse complement strand
GTGGGGTCGTCCTCGGGCCCTGTGGTCTCGAAGACCTCGCCCGTCACGGGGCAGCGCCACCGGGCCGGGCCAGCGGGCTCGAGCGGGTGGCCCGCAGCACCGACCCAGCCGACCCGCCGGGCCGGGACGCCTGCGACGAGCGCATGGTCGGGCACGTCCTTCGTCACGACCGCCCCCGCCGCGACCGTCGCCCACGCGCCGATCGTCACGGGCGCGACGCACACCGCGCGCGCCCCGATCGAGGCGCCCGTGCGGACCGTGACACCCACGGGCTCCCAGTCGCTCGCGGACTTGAGCGAGCCGTCGGGGTTCACGGCGCGGGGGTAGGTGTCGTTCGTGAGGACCGCGGCGGGGCCGACGAAGACGCCGTCGGCGAGGTCCGCGGGCTCATAGACGAGCGCGTAGTTCTGCACCTTGCACGCATCGCCGAGCCGCACGCCCGTGCCGATGTACGCGCCGCGGCCGATCACGCAGTCGGTCCCCAGGCGCGCGTGCTCGCGCACCTGGGCGAGGTGCCAGATCGCGCTGCCCGCCCCGATCTGGGCGTCGTCGGCGACGTCCGCCCCTGCGGCGATGCGCACCCCCGTGCGGTCAGCAGCCACGCCCACCCCTCGCGTCGTCCTCACCCGGCGTGCCCGGGCCTGCCGAAGAGTATTCCAGCGTGCCGCCCGACCTGCGGGGCCCCAGGTCCTCGGTGCCACAATGACCACATGACCTCCCCACCAGGCACGCGGCACGAGGACGCCTGGGTCGTCATCCCGCTGTTCAACGAGTCGGCCGTGATCGGTGAGGTCGTGCGCGGGGTCAAGGAGCACTTCGCGAACGTCGTGTGCGTCGACGACGGCTCGACCGACGGCTCGGGGGAGCTCGCGCGCGAGGCAGGGGCCAAGGTCGTGCGCCACCCCGTGAACCTCGGTCAGGGCGCCGCGCTGCAGACCGGGATCGAGTACGCGCTGTCCCGCCCGGGGATGCGCTACCTCGTGACGTTCGACGCCGATGGCCAGCACCAGGTCTCCGACGCGCTCGACATGCTCGAGCGCGCCCGCGCGGAGGACCTCGCGGCCGTGTTCGGCTCGCGCTTCCTCAACGACACGGTCGAGGCGGGCCTCGTGCGGCGCATCGTGCTCCGGCTTGCGGTGTGGTTCACCCGCCAGAGCACGGGCATGCGCCTGACCGACGCGCACAACGGGCTGCGGGTCGTGCGCGCGGACGCCGCCCGGCGCATCCGCCTGCGCCAGGACGGGATGGCCCACGCGAGCGAGATCGTGCTGCACATCGGTCGCACGGGCCTGCCGTGGGCCGAGCACCCCGTCCACATCCGCTACACCGACTACTCGCGCGGCAAGGGCCAGTCGAGCCTGAACTCCGTGAACATCCTCGTCGACCTCGTGTTCCGATGAGCCGCGACCCAGGAGCGACCCGATGACCTCGACCCACCTCACCCCGCTCGGCACCGCGGTCAACCCCGACGGCACACCCGTCACGGGCGGCGTCACGCTCATCCAGGTCGTGCTCGTCGCCGCGATCCTGGGCGTCGCCCTCCTGCTCAACCGCACGACGGCGGACTCGCGGCACCAGGCGATCCGGCGCCTGCTGCTGCTCGGCTTCGTGATCGCGGCGGTCGTCTCGGTCGCCTTCCCGAGCGTGCTGTCGCGGATCGCGGCGTTCGTGGGCGTCGGGCGTGGGACGGACCTGCTGCTCTACGCGCTCGTGATCGCGTTCCTGTCCTACATCGCGACCTCGCTGCGCCGCACGCGCCAGCTCACCTCGCGCATCACGGTGCTCGCACGCGAGCTCGCGCTCGCCCAGGCGCGCATCGAGGACGGTGAGGCGCGCCTCGTCGGTGCGGCCGCCCAGATCGCAGGGGTCTCGAGCCCGCAGGACGCCGACGGCGCCCCCGCCTCGCCCGGCGCGCAGGGCGAGCCTTCTGCCGAGGCGAGCGCCGACGACGTCGTCGGCGAGCCACACGGGTCCCGCTCTCCTGGTGCGGACGACGACGGCGCGACCGGGGCGCCGGGCTCGAGCCC
>JAJUHG010000327.1 GCA_029267995.1 Micrococcales bacterium | reverse complement strand
GTGCCCGCGGCCTACGCTGCGGCGGCCGCGCTCGAGGCCGCCCTCGCGGACCGCAGCGAGGCCGAGGCCCGCCGGCGCCGCCAGGTCGCCGTCCTGCGCGAGCGCGTCCCCGCGACGATCCCCGACGTCGACGTCGTCGGTGCCGCCGGCGAACGGCTCCCGCACGTCGTGACCTTCTCGTTCCTGTACGCCGACGGCGAGGCGCTCGTGCGGGCCCTCGACCGGGAGGGCTTCGTGGTCGCCTCCGGCTCGGCGTGCACCTCGCTCACGGGCGAGCCCTCGCACGTGCTCGCCGCGACGGGCGCCCTCACGCACGGCAACCTGCGACTCGCGCTGCACCGCTCCGTGACGGACGCGGACGTCGAGCGGTTCTGCACGGTGCTCCCGCGCGTCGTCGCCGAGGTTCGCGAGCTCCTGGGGGCGGGCGGCCTGTGATCGTCGACGCACGCGGGCTGCGCTGCCCGCTCCCCGTCCTGCGTCTCGCCCGCGCAGCGCAGGACGCCCCCGCGGGCTCGACGCTCGAGCTGTGGGCGACCGACCCGGCCGCCGAGCCTGACGTGCGGGCCTGGGCGCGCATGCGCGGTCACGAGGTGCTCGGGGCGCGCCCGCTCGAGGCCTCGAAGGACGACGACGGCGACCCGCAGGCCGCCGTCGTCGTCGTGGTCCGGGTCTAGGTGAACGATCCGCCGCAGGCGCACGAGCTGCCCGCGTTGGGGTTGTCGATCGTGAAGCCCTGCTTCTCGATCGTGTCGGCGAAGTCGATCGTCGCGCCCTCGAGGTAGGGGACGCTCATCTTGTCGACCACGACCTCGACGCCGTCGAAGTCGCGCGTCGCGTCGCCGTCGAGCAGACGCTCGTCGAAGTACAGCTGGTAGATGAGCCCCGAGCACCCACCGGGCTGGACCGCGACGCGCAGGCGCAGGTCGTCACGGCCCTCCTGCTCGAGGAGGCTGCGGACCTTGCCTGCCGCGACGTCGGTGAGGTTGACGCCGTGGGTGGCGGTCTGGACGGTCTCGGACATGCTGGCTCCAGTTCGCTCCTGCGCCCGTGAGCGCATCGGTTGCCTCCAGGGTACGTCGTGGTGCAACCGGCTAGTGCGACCAGTTCTTCCCGAGCCGCTGCGCACGCGCCTCGAGCGTGCCCACGGGGTCGGCGAGGGCTGCCGGGACGTCGTCGGGCGTCTCGGCGACCGCGTACACCGCGCTGAAGCCCGCCGAGGACCACTCGCGCCGCCCGACCTCGACCTGACCGGCGAGGACGACGGCGGGGACCCCGGTCGCGAGCGCCGCCTCGGCGACCGCCGTGACGGCCTTGCCCCGCAAGGACTGCCAGTCGAAGCGGCCCTCGCCCGTGACGACGAGGTCGCTCGCGGCGACCTTGCCCGCAAGGTCGACCGCCTCGGCGACGAGCTGTGCGCCCGGCACGAGCCGGGCACCGAGCAGCGCGAGCCCGAAGCCGATCCCCCCGCCCGCGCCCGCCCCGGGAAGTCCCGAGAGCCGGGTCGAGCGTCCCGTGCCGTGGGAATGACCCGAGCTGTGCGAGTGCCCTGCGTGGGGCGCGGCGAGCTTGAGGGGGCGCGCGCGAGGCGGGCCGTCCCGCTCGACGCGCTGCTCGGCGAGGTGCGCGAAGTGGCTCAGGCACCGCTCGAGATGCTGGGCGAGCTCGGGCGAGGCACCCTTCTGCGCCGCGAAGCCCGCGCTCGCGCCGTGCAGGCCGAGCAGCGGGACGTCGACGTCGACGGCTGCGACGAGGTCGACGTGGGCGAGCGCGCGCGCGAGCTCGCCCAGCCCGGCGAGGTCGGCGTCCGTGACCGCCCCGAGGGCTCCCCCGCCCGCGCCGAGGACGCCGTCGGCAGCTGTCACGCCGAGGCCCGCGAGCAGGCCTGCGCCACCGTCGTTGGTCGCGGTCCCCCCGACGCCGACGACGACGCGCGTCGCGCCTGCCTCGAGCGCGGCTCGGACGAGCTGGCCGAGGCCGATCGAGCTCGTCCGCCCCGGGTCGCGGCGCTCGGGCGCGACAAGGTCGAGCCCGACGGC
>JAJUHG010000326.1 GCA_029267995.1 Micrococcales bacterium | reverse complement strand
GGCCTTGTTCGTCGACTCGGCGATCCAGCGCTTCGTCCCGGTGAGCCCGGGCGCGCGGTCGGCGCTGATCACGCCACGGCTGTCGACGACCGCGACGTCGCCGACGCCCGCCGCGAGCAGGATCCGCGTGCACGCGACCCCCGCAGCCCCTGCGCCGAGCACGACGACACGCAGGTCGGCGAGCTCTCTCCCGGTCGCGCGCGCGGCGTTGATCAGGCCCGCGAGGACGACGACGGCCGTCCCGTGCTGGTCGTCGTGGAACACGGGGATGTCGAGCCGCTCGGAGAGGATCGCCTCGATCTCGAAGCACTCGGGCGCGGCGACGTCCTCGAGGTTGATCCCGCCGAAGCTCGGGGCGATCGCGGTGACCGCGTCGACGAACTCGCGCACCCGGTCAACCCCGGGAAGGTCGAGCGCGACGGGGATCGCGTCGACCCCCGCAAAGGCCTTGAACAGCACGGCCTTGCCCTCGAGCACGGGCATCGAGGCCTCGGGCCCGATGCGTCCGAGGCCGAGCACCGCCGAGCCGTCCGAGACGACCGCGACCGAGTTGGAGCGGCCCGTGTACTCGAACGACAGGTCGACGTCACGCGCGATGGCCTCGCACACCGCGGCGACGCCCGGGGTGTAGGCCTTGGCGAGGTCGGCGCGGTCGGCGAGCGGGACGCGGCTCGTCACGGCGAGCTTGCCCCCGCGGTGCAGCGCGAAGGTCTCGCGCCAGAAGGGCGTGTCGAGCTCGGCGGGCAGGCCGACCGGCGCGGTCTCGTCGGTCGCGGTCACGGATCCTCCTCCACGCCCCGCGTCCACCTCGCTGCGTCGTTGCAGGCGATTGCGCACGGGGTTTGCAAGGAGAACTCTGCCAGGAACGAGCATGAGATGCAATCCTTTGCATCCGGTGCTGCAGCCGTGTCGCCCCGCGGCGCGTGTGGTCAGTACGTGCGATCAGCGTGTGAGGACCGCGACCGCCTCGACATGGTGCGTCATAGGGAACAGGTCGAGCCCGTGCACCCGCTCGAGCTCGAAGCCGTGGCTGCGCAGGTAGCCCACGTCGCGCCCGAGCGCCGCGGGGTCGCACGCGACGTAGACGACACGGCGGGCACCGGTCCGCGAGACCGCCGCGACCACGGTCCGTCCCGCGCCCTGGCGGGGCGGGTCGAGCACGACGACGTCGGCCTCGAGCCCCTCCCGCTCGAGCAGGGTCCGCGCGACCTCGCCCTCGACGAGCTCGACGTGGCCGAGCCCGTGCGCGTTGCGCCGAGCGTCCTTGACCGCGCGGGCGTCCCCCTCGACCGCGAGCACCGCACCAGCCTCGCCGACCGCACCGGCGACCGGGACCGTGAGCAGGCCCGCCCCCGAGAACAGGTCCACGACGCGCGCACCCGCGACGTCCCCGAGCGCGTCGAGCACCGCGCCCACGAGCACCGCGGGCGCCTCGCGATGCACCTGCCAGAACCCGCCCGCCGAGACGCGGAACCTCAGCTCACGACCCCCAGCCCGGACGATCTGGGTCACGGAGCGGCGAGCGTTCAGGCGCGTGTCGGGCCGCGTCCCGCGCCACGGGACACCGTCGACGAGCACGAGCGGATCCCCCACGCTCGGCGCGACGACCTCGACACGTGCCCCACGCGGCCAACGCCGCGCGAAGAGGCCGAGCTCGGCGACCGCCTCGTGCGCGAGCGGCATCGCCTCGAGCGCGACGACCTCGTCGCTGCGCGGGCGCGTCATCCCCGCGCGCCCCTCGGGGTCGACCCGCAGCCCGATCCGGGTGCGCCAGCGCAGTCCGCCGCGCTCGTCGTCACCAGGCGCCGCGGCGACCTCGACCTCGGTCTCGACCCCACCGAGGCGAGCGAGCTGCTCGCGCAGCACCGCGGACTTCCACGCGCGCTGGGCGGGCAGCGCGACGTGCGCAAGTTCTCCCCCGCCCACACCACCAGGGCCCGCCTCGGGCCACGCGGAGGGGACCCGGTCGGGCGAGGCCTCGAGCACCTCGACCGCCTCGCCGCGCCAGAACCGCGCCTCGGGCGCGGCCTCGGTCAGGCGCACCCGTACCCGT
>JAJUHG010000325.1 GCA_029267995.1 Micrococcales bacterium | reverse complement strand
GGGGGTCATGGACGCGATCCGCTACGGCGTGCGCGAGGCCCGCATGGGGCCGCAGACGCAGGTCGACCAGTGCTACTACGGAACTCTCGACTCTCCTGTCGAGCCGCGTGACCCCGACCGTTCGCCCGTGTGGCCGTGGGGCATGGGGGTGCTGACGCTGCTCGGAGCGGGTGCGCTCGCGCTTGCGGTGCGGCGTCTGTCGATCCCGGTCGGCAAGCTGCCGCGCGGGACACGCATCGCGTGAGGCTCGACGCCGCGGCTCAGGGCTGGAGGGCGTCGTACTCGGCCTCGGCCGCGACGTCGTCGGGCACGTCGAGGCGCAGGTGCGCGAGGAGCGCCTGGAGGACCCGCAGCGCGCTCGAGGCCCGCTCGCCCCACGAGGACAGGTAGGAGAACTGCCACCACCACAGGGCCTCGAGCTCACGACCGGCCTCGTAGTGCGCAAGCCCCTGGTCGAGCGCGCCAGCGATCGTCGCGAGGTCTGCGGACAGCAGGCCCGCCCCGAGCTGGGGGTCGACGAGCGGGTCGAGCACCTCGGCGTACTCGTCGATCCCCTCGAGGACGTTCGCGAGGCCCAGGCGCAGCGGGTCGAGGTCCGCGTCGGGGCCGACGTCGGGCTCGAAGCGGTCGGCGGGGACGACGTCGACCATCGCACCGAGGCGCGCACCCGCGGCGAGCACGTCGGACACCGCGAGCAGGAGCAGCGGGAGGGCCGCCTCGGGGTTGCTCCCCGCGGCGACCTCGGTCACGGTCGTGAGGTAGCCGCGCGACTCGTAGGCGACCGCGCGGGCGACGTCGGCGAGCTCGGTGTCGGTCTGCTCAGGCACTGATCCTCCTGCGTCCTTCGAAGGCACGCCCGAGGGTGACCTCGTCGGCGTACTCGAGGTCCCCGCCCACGGGCAGTCCCGAGGCGAGGCGGCTCACCGTGATGCCCATCGGGACGAGCAGGCGCGCGAGATAGGTCGCGGTCGCCTCGCCCTCGACGTTGGGGTCGGTCGCGAGGATCACCTCGGTCACGGTCCCGTCCTGGAGGCGCGACATGAGGCCCGCGATGCGCAGGTCGTCCGGGCCCACGCCCGCGATCGGGTTGATGGCCCCACCGAGCACGTGGTACCTGCCGCGGAACTCGCGCGTGCGCTCGATCGCGACGACGTCCTTGGGCTCCTCGACGACGCAGATGGTCGCGTCGGAGCGGCGCGGGTCGAGGCACACGCGGCACAGCTCGTCCTGCGCGACGTTGCCGCAACGCTCGCAGAAGCGGACCTTGTTCTTGACCTCGGTCAGGGCGTCGACGAGCCGCTTGACCTCGTCGGGGTCCGCCGCGAGAAGGTGGAAGGCGATGCGCTGGGCGCTCTTGGGCCCGACCCCGGGCAGCCGCCCGAGCTCGTCGATCAGGTCCTGGACCGCGCCCTCGTACACGCGCCCAGCCTACGGCGTCGCAGGGACAACGGCCCGGACGGCGCGGCCGGGGGGGTGCGGCTCAGCCGTCCTCGACGTGCTCGGCGATCACGGTCCCGCCGAGCATCTCGGCGACGAGCGGCACCCCGACCCGACCGGTGTCCTCGAGCACGGGGTCGGAGTGGTCGATCTCGTCCATCGCCTGGGCGTACTCGGCCTCGTCGACCTCCTCGGGGCTCGCGCCGACCTGCGACGCGTCAGCCCCCGACGAGGCACCACCAACCTCCCACGGGGGTGGTGCGGTGCTCGACGGCGGAGCCGACCCTGCGGGTGACGGCGCGCTCGGCGCGGTCCCGCCCGGGGGCGAGGCGGCGCTCGCGAGCGACTCCTTGACGGTCGGGATCGGACGCGAGCTCGGGGCGGGCTCGGGTGCGGGGGGTGCCCCGGGTGCGGGGGCTGCCGCGGGCGGTGCCGCCCCCGGCGCATCGGCTCCCGCGAGGGTCCCCTCGACGCGCACGTCGACGCCGAGCGTCTCGACGAGCGCGCGCTGGACGACGTCGGCGTGCGAGCCGTTGCGGAACGCGGTCGCGAGGCCCGGCGAGGAGAACACGAGGCTCAAGGTGGTTCCGGTGAGCTCGCCCACCTGGGCGTTCTGGC
>JAJUHG010000324.1 GCA_029267995.1 Micrococcales bacterium | reverse complement strand
TCATGACCGGCCCGAAGAACCCCGTGCCGTTGATCGCGACGACGGGTGTGCCGACCTCGTCGCCGACGATGTCCATCGCGCCCTGGTGCGAGGCACGCAGCGCCTCGTCGTGCGCGTCGGTGCCCGCGGCCTCGGCGAGCCCGGCCGGCAGGCCGACCTCCGCGAGCGCCTCGGCGATCACGGCGTCGAGGTCCTCGCCCCGGCCACCGGGGTGGATGCGGGTGCCGAGTGCGTCGTAGAGCGGCTTGACGACCTCGTCGCCGTGGGCCTGCTGCGCGGCGATCACGACGCGCACGGGGCCCCACGCGCGGTCCATGAGCGCGCGGTAGTTCTCCGGCAGGTCACGACCCTCGTTGAGCACCGACAGGCTCATGACGTGCCAGCGCACGTCGACGTCGCGCACCTTCTCGACCTCGGTCATCCACCGCGAGGTCATCCAGGCCCAGGGGCACATCGGGTCGAACCAGAAGTCTGCCGTCGTGCGGCCCGTGGGCTCCGGTGCGGTCGTGGTCATGCGTTCCTCCTCGGTCTGGACTGACCTCAGGGTACGTCGCGGCGGCGACCGGCCCGGCCAGCCGCTAGAACAGCGAGGACCCCGCGCGCGCGATCGAGAAGCCGTGGCCGGTCCCGTCGTGGCGGCAGATGATCCCCGAGCGTGAGCTCGTGCACGTGTAGCCGAACGCCGAGGTCGAGGTCTCGTACTCGAGCTCGGGCGTCCCGCTCGGCGCCTTGCCCGGCGGCCTTCCTGTCACGCACGGCCGCTCGGCGCCCTCGGCGGTCACCCGCACGACGTGCCCGACCGTGCCCTCGCAGTCTTCGTCCTCGACAAGACCTTCGGCGGACAGCTCGGCGATCGAGCACGAGGCACCATCGGGCGAGATCGAGCACACGATGTTGCCGCTCGGCGAGGCGAACAGCCGTGCCTCGTCCTCGCCCTCGGTCGGGTCCTCGGTCCGGGTCGGGGAGGTCGCGGTCTGGGACGCCTGCGCGCTCGGGCTCGTCGCGGGTGGCGTCGCGGGGTCCGCGGTCGCGCTCGCGGCGGCGCTCGGGGGAGGCGGCGTCTCGGGCCCGCCACGCGTCGCGAGGATCACGACGACCAGCGCGATCACGAGCACGACGTCGACCGCGACGAAGGCGCGCATCGCAGGGCTGAGCCGGCGCCGGCGTGACTCGCTCGTCATCTCTCCACTTCCCTCGCCGTGCCCCCCTTCGGCGCAACAGCATCACACGGTTCGCGCCGGCCTCGCCAGGGACCGCCGACGACGCCGCCCGCCACGTCCTGCGGACGACGCCACCTCGCCGCAGTCCGCCGACGACGCCGCCCCGCAGCCTGCAGACGACGACACTCCCCGGCGCAGCCTCCGACGTCGCCCCGGCGGGTCAGCCGAGCAGCTCCATCGCGGCCGCACGTCCCGCGACGGCGCTCACCCCGCCGCCGCGGCGTGCGCCTGCGCCTGCGAGCAGCACGCGCGGGTGCTCGGTGCGCACTCCCCAGGTCCCGCGCTCGTCCTCGTCCTCGGCCCACGGCCACTGCAGGGGCCGGTGGAAGATGTTCCCGCCGGGCATCGCGAGCTCGGCCTCGAGGTCGACCGGGGTGCGGGCCTCGACGCACGGCACGCCCGCAGAGGTCTCGGCGAAGCAGTCGCGCACGGGCTCGGCAAGCACCGAGTCGAGCGAGGCGAGCGCCGCGTCGAGGGCCGCCTGTCGTGAGGCCTCAGGATCGGCACGGAACAGCCGGGCGGGCATGTGCAGGGCGAACATCGTCAGCGTGTGCCACCCCGCCGCGCGCGGGCCCGGCCCGAGGATCGACGGGTCGGACAGGGTGTGGCAGTAGATCTCGGCGGGCGGAAGGCTCGGGATCCTCCCGGCAGACGCCTCCTGGAACGCAGTCTCGAGCTGGGACGCGGTCTCGTTGATGTGGAAGGTCCCCGCGAAGGCCGCGGCGGGGTCGACGTCGGACCGCAGGCGCGGGAGTCGTTCGAGCACCATGTTGACCTTGAGCTGGGCGCCCTCGACCTCCTCGGGCTCACGCCCGAGCAGGCGGTCGAGCACCGCGGGT
>JAJUHG010000323.1 GCA_029267995.1 Micrococcales bacterium | reverse complement strand
GACGTCGAGAACTTCCCGGGCTTCCCCGAGGGCATCCTGGGCCCCGACCTCATGGAGAACCTCCAGGCGCAGGCCGAGAAGTTCGGCACCGAGGTGCTGTGGGACGACGCGACCGAGCTGCGCCTGACCGAGCCGGTCAAGACGGTCGTGCTCTCGGACGGCACCGAGGTCACCGCGCGTGCCGTGATCCTCGCGACCGGCTCGGCCTACCGCGAGCTGGGCCTCGAGGACGAGAAGCGCCTCTCCGGCCGCGGCGTGTCGTGGTGCGCGACGTGCGACGGGTTCTTCTTCCGCGAGCAGGCCGTGGCCGTCGTGGGCGGCGGCGACTCGGCGATGGAGGAGGCGACGTTCCTCACGCGCTTCGCCTCGAAGGTCTACGTGATCCACCGCCGCGACGAGCTGCGCGCCTCGAAGATCATGGCCGACCGCGCGATGGCCGACCCCAAGATCGAGTTCGTGTGGAGCTCCGAGGTGGTCGACATCCACGGCGAGGACAAGGTCACGGGACTCACGCTGCGCTCGACGGTCGACGGGACCGAGCGCGAGCTCGACGTCCAGGGCCTGTTCGTCGCGATCGGGCACGTCCCGCGCTCTGAGCTCCTCGCGGGTCAGGTCGAGGTCGACGACGAGGGCTATGTGCTCGTCGAGGGTCGCTCGCAGCGCACGAACGTGCCGGGCGTGTTCGCGTGCGGCGACCTCGTCGACCACACCTACCGCCAGGCCATCACGGCTGCCGGGACTGGTTGCGCCGCGGCTCTCGACGCGCAGCACTACCTCGCGGCGCTCGACGACGCGGCCGCCGCGGTGCACTCCGAGGCCGAGGCCGCCGGGGTGCGGTGAGCGCCGTCGTCGTCGACGGTCCGGAGCAGTTCCGGACCGAGGTGCTCGAGGCGCCCGGGACCGTCGTCGTCGACTTCTGGGCGCCGTGGTGCGCCCCGTGCCGCGCGGTCGGGCCCGTGCTCGACGAGCTCGCGCGTGAGCTCGCGGGCCAGGTCAAGGTCGTCAAGGTCAACACCGACGACAACCAGGACCTTGCGCGCGCCTACGGCGTCGAGTCGATCCCCACGCTGCACGTCTTCGAGTCCGGGTCGCTCGACCGGACCATGGTCGGGGCGCACCCCAAGCGCGAGATCCGCACGTGGGTCACGGGCCCGCGGGCCGACGACGGCGCCCGGGCGGCCGCGGGCTGAGGTCTCGCCTCGCGGATATCGGTTCGCGGCCCCAGGCGGCCTTCGTGCGAGACTCAGGGGATGAGCGAGAACCAGACCCCCGCCCGCGACGCGTCGAGCCCCGTGCCGACGCCCGCAGCGGGCACGCGTCTGGACCCGTGGATCGGTGCGTACGCCGACCGCACCCACGGGATGCGCGCCTCGGAGATCCGGGCGTTGTTCGCGGTCGCGAACCGCCCCGAGGTCGTCTCGCTCGCGGGCGGCATGCCCTACCTCGAGGGACTCCCGCTCGAGGCACTCGCCGAGACCGCGCGCGAGGTGATCGCCCAGCGCGGCACGGTCGCGATGCAGTACGGCTCGGGGCAGGGCGACGAGCGGTTGCGCGAGCAGATCCTCGACGTCATGCGCCTCGAGGGGATCGAGGCGCACCCCGACGACGTTGTCGTGACGACAGGTTCGCAGCAGGCGCTCGACCTCGTGACGAGGCTGTTCGTCAACCCTGGGGACGTCGTGCTCGCCGAGGCGCCGTCGTACGTCGGTGCGCTCGGGGTGTTCCGCGCGTACCAGGCGGAGGTGCGTCACGCACCGCTCGACGAGCACGGGCTCGTGCCCGAGGCGCTCGAGGAGGCGCTCGCGGGTCTCGCCGCGGAGGGCCGGCGGGTCAAGCTGCTCTACCTCGTCCCGAACTTCCACAACCCTGCGGGCGTGACGCTCTCGCTCGAGCGACGCCCGCGCATCCTCGAGATCGCGCGGCGCTACGGGGTGCTCGTCCTCGAGGACAACCCCTACGGCCTGCTCGGCTTCGAGGGAGAGCCCCTGCCCGCGCTGCGCTCGATGGACGACGAGGGCGTGATCTACCTCGGCTCCTTCTCGAAGACCTTTGCCCCGGGCTACCGG
>JAJUHG010000322.1 GCA_029267995.1 Micrococcales bacterium | reverse complement strand
GCCGAGCTGCGCGGCAAGATCGTCCTGCTCGACTTCTGGACCTTCTGCTGCATCAACTGCCTGCACGTGCTCGACGAGCTGCGCGTGCTCGAGGAACGCCACCGTGACGTGCTCGTCGTGATCGGCGTGCACTCCCCGAAGTTCGTGCACGAGGCCGACCCGGACGCGCTCGCGGCCGCGGTCGACCGCTACGAGGTGGACCACCCCGTGCTCGACGACCCCGAGCTCGCGACGTGGTCGGCATACTCGGCGCGTGCGTGGCCGACACTCGTGGTGATCGACCCCGAGGGCTACGTCGTCGCCCACATGGCCGGCGAGGGCCACAAGAACAACGTCGCGGTGCTCGTCCGCGAGCTCGTCGCCGAGCACGAGGCGAAGGGCACGCTGCACCGCGGCGACGGCCCGTACGTGCCCCCGCCGCCGAGCGAGACGACGCTGCGCTTCCCCGCGAAGGCCGTGCGCCTTGCGAACGGGAACCTGCTCGTCGCGGACGCGGGGCACCACTGCCTGACCGAGCTCGCGACCGACGCCGAGACGCTCGTGCGGCGCATCGGCTCGGGCGAGCGGGGCCTCGTCGACGGCGGCCCGGATCAGGCGTCGTTCTCCGAGCCCAACGGGCTGTGCCTCGTGCCCGAGCACCTGCGCGAGCGCCTCGACGCGGACGTGCTCGTCGCGGACACCGTCAACCACGCGATCCGCGCGGTGCGCCTCGCCGACGGTCACGTGTGCACGGTCGCGGGCACGGGCGAGCAGTTCATGGTCGGCGGTGCCGAGAACGTCCTGCCCGCGGGCGGCCCGCGCTTCGCGGCGCTCCCGGGGCTGCTCGGCGGCGAGCAGGTCGACCGTTCGGGCGCGGACTACGACGGCGACCCGCGGCGCATCCGCCTCACCTCGCCGTGGGACATCGCCCATGCTCCTGCGCTCGAGGGCTTCGTGGTCGCGATGGCGGGCAACCACACGATCTGGTGGCTCTCGGAGGACCTCACGCGCATCCGTCGTCTCGCGGGGACCATGAACGAGGGCCTCGTGGACGGGCCGGGCCACGAGGCGTGGTTCGCGCAGACCTCGGGCCTCGCGGTCGACGGCGCAGGCCGGGTGTGGCTCGCCGACTCCGAGGTCTCCGCGCTGCGCTGGCTCGAGCTCGACGACGCGCCGTCGTCGGCGGCCCCTCACGACGTGGTCGCGCGGACCGCGGTCGGGGCGGGGCTGTTCGACTTCGGGCACCGCGACGGGCCCGCCGAGCAGGCCCTCCTGCAGCACCCGCTCGGTGTCGCGGTGCTGCCCGACGGCTCGCTCGCGATCGCCGACACCTACAACGGTGCGGTGCGCCGCTGGGCGCCGTCGTCGGCCGGGATCCCTGCGCAAGGCCACCCGGGCGGCGAGGTCACGACGCTCGCGCGCGGGCTTGCCGAACCGTCCGGGCTGCTCGTCGACGAGGGGCCCGACGGGGGCCTCGACCTGCTCGTCGTGGAGTCCGCGGCGCACCGCCTCACGCGGCTGCGGCTGCCCGCGCGGCTCGCGGGGGAGATCCTCGACGCGGGCGCGCACCGCACGCAGCGTCCCGTCGCGGACGTCGCGGCGGGCGAGGTCCTGCTCGACGTCGTGTTCACGCCCGCCGCGGGCCAGAAGTACGACGACCGCTTCGGTCCCTCGACCCGCCTGCAGGTCTCCGCCTCACCGCCCGAGCTGCTGCTCGACGGTGCGGGCGACGACGTCCCGCTGCGCCGCACGCTGCGCCTCAACCCTGAGGTGGTCGAAGGGGTCCTGCACGTGACCGCGCAGGCCGCCTCGTGCGACGCCGACCCCGCGATCGAGTTCCCCGCGTGCCACCTCAACCAGCAGGACTGGGGCGTCCCGGTGCGCGTCACGCCCGACGGCCCCACGGTGCTCACGCTCCCGCTGCACGGCTGACGGGGGCCGGCTGGTCCGTGCGAGCCGTCAGCCCGGGAAGCGCAGCGCGACGAGCGCCTCGACCGCGTCCTGCTGGCCGGGCGCCGAGCACTCGGAGGTGTAGTTGGTCCAGTCGGCCCCGAGGTGCTGCGCGACGCAGTCGGCCGAGCGCTCCATCCACGTCGAGCCGAAGGCCG
>JAJUHG010000321.1 GCA_029267995.1 Micrococcales bacterium | reverse complement strand
GCGCCCGCCCGCGGGGTTCCCGGACGCTACGCTCGCGCGCGTTGAGCACACGCTGCGCCGCTGGCTCGACCTCGACCGCGACCTTGCTCCCGTGCACGCGCACCTCGCGGGCGACCCACGGCTCGCCCCGCTCGTCGAGCGCTGGCCCGGGCTGCGCGTCGTCGGGCACCCCGACCCCTTCGAGGCCGCCGTGACGACCGTGCTGGGCCAACGCGTGAGCCTTGCCGCCGCCCGCGTGCTCGCGGCGCGCTTCTGCGAGTACTTCTCGGGGCCGCCGGGCACGGTGCTGCGCGAGTTCCCGCGTCCCGAGACGGTCGCGGGTGCCGACCCGGTCGAGCTGCGTGCCGCGACCGGGACGACGGCGGTGCGGGCACGGTCGGTCGTCGCGCTCGCCCAGGCCTTCGCTGAGGGTCTCGACCCGACGGGGCCGCCCGAGGAGGTCCGGGCACAGCTGCTCGCGCTCCCGGGCCTCGGGCCGTGGAGCGTCGAGTACCTTGCGGTGCGCGTGCTCAAGGACCCCGACGCGTTCCCCGCGGGCGACCTCGTCCTCCAGCGCACGCTCGGGGTCGCGACCGCTGCCGAGGCGGAGCTGCTCGCCGAGCCGTGGCGGCCGTGGCGCGCCTACGCGCTGTTCTTGCTGTGGACGTACGGCAGCTACCTTGCGCCCCCGGGACGGTCCGGGCCACGCGCGCGCACGGCTCCCTAGGATGCCAGGCATGCACGACCACTCGAGCGCGGGGGCGCGGCACGCCGGACGGTTGCGCTTCGTGCTTGTCACGACCGCGCTCGTACTTGCCGCCCAGGTCGTCGGTGCGCTGCTGAGCGGGAGCCTCGCGCTGCTCGCGGACGCGGGGCATGCGCTCACGGACGTCGCGGGTCTCACGGTCGCGCTCGTCGCGGTCCGTCTCGGTGCGCGACCCGCGACCAAGCGTCACACCTTCGGCTACCAGCGCCTCGAGGTGCTCGCGGCGCTCGTCAACGCGCTCCTGCTGCTCCTCGTGGGGGTGCTCGTCGCGGTCGAGGCCGTCCAGCGCTGGGGCGCGCCGCCCGAGGTGCGCCCCGGGGTCATGCTCGTGTTCGCGAGCATCGGGCTCGTCGTCAACCTCGTGGGCCTGCTCGTGCTGCGCCGCGGGGCGAAGGAGTCGCTCAACGTCCGGGGCGCCTACCTCGAGGTCTTCTCGGACATGCTCGGCTCGCTCGCGGTCGTCGTCGCGGCGGGGGTGATCGCGACGACGGGCTGGGAGATTGCGGACCCGCTCGCCTCGCTCGCGATCGCGGCGTTCATCCTCCCGCGCGCCGGGATCCTGCTGCGTCAGGTCGGGCACGTGCTGCTCGAGGGGGTTCCCGACGACGTCGACCTCGACGAGGTGCGCGGGCACGTCATGGGGATCGAGGGCGTCCTCGACGTGCACGACCTGCACGTGTGGCAGCTGACCTCGGGCGTGCCGGTGATGTCGGCGCACGTCGTGGTCTCGGACGAGGCCTTCGCGGGGGGTGGGCAGGGACGGGTTCTCGACGCGCTCTCGGAGTGCCTCGCGGACCACTTCGACGTGGCCCACTCGACGTTCCAGGTCGAGCCGCTCGCGCACGCCGAGCACGAGGGGCACCTGCACGACTGAGGTCGTGCGCGAGCACGCCCCCACGGGGGGTTAGGGTCAGTCGTGGAGTCCCCGACCACGAGGAGATGGCATGAGCTTCGACCCGATCCCTTCCGACCAGACCGTGCGCGCGCTGCGCCTCGAGGTCCTTGCCGAGCCCGCGGGTGACGCGACAGTCCTCGGGGTTCCGGTCGCCGACACGGGCGACGTCCCCGGCGTTCTCGGCCTCGACCGGTCGACGCTCGAGCGGTGGGGCTTCGCGGGCAAGAAGGGACAGACGCTCGTCGTGCCGCGCGCCGACGACGTCCCGCTCGTCGCGGTCGGGACGGGCAGCGAGGTCGACGCCGCGGTCGTCCGGGACGCCGCGGGCGCCTTCGCCCGGGCGGCGAGCCGCGACGCGCGGCTCGCGATCGACGTGCGGGCGCTCCTCGCCGCGGGGCTCTCGTCCCGCGAGGTCGGCCAGGCCGTCGTCGAGGGGGCCGTCCTGGGCCGGTACCG
>JAJUHG010000320.1 GCA_029267995.1 Micrococcales bacterium | reverse complement strand
GAGAAGTACTCAGGGATAGTCACGGCGGCGGTATACGTGCCGTCGCGCAGGCCCTCGGCGGCACGCTCGGGGTCGGTGACCTCCCACGCGAGTAGGTGGTCCTCGGTCGAGCCGACGAGCTCGGCGGTGACCTGGCGGCCGAGGGGGACGATCTGGCCGTCGATCGTGACGGGCTCGTCGAGGTTCACGACGGCGGCGCGCACGGTCTCGAGGCGGCTCGCAGGGTCCCACAGGCCCCACAGCAGGACGCCGAGCAGGACGAGCGGCAGCGCGACGACGCCGACGGCGGCGACGGTGCGACGGCGGGGGGAGCGTGCGGCGAGGGTCATGTCGGTGTCCTTCAGCGCGGCGTGGCGGGCGCGATCGGCGGGGTGTCTGCAGCGAGGGCGCCGGGGGCCGGCTCCGCGTGCGGGTGAGGTTCGAGGTCGAGGGCGAGCGCCCGGGTGCTCGTCGCGACGAGGTCGCTCGGCGGGGAGGCCGCGACCGCGCCGAGCACGACGGTGCAGCCGAGCTCGGTCTGCGCACGGGCGAGGAGCTCGGCGAGACGTGCGCGGTGGGCGGGGTCGGCGACGAGCTCGGTCCGGTCGACCACGAGGAGCCGGGGACGCTCGGCGACCGCCTCCGCGACCGCCTCGAGGGAGGCGAGGTCGAGGTTGACGTAGCTCGCACGGCGCTGGACGCTCGCGGAGCGCTCGGGCAGGGGCAGGCCGTCGGTCTTGACCAGGCCGCCGAGCGGCTCGAGCCGTCCGGCGAGGGTCAGCAGGAGCGCCGAGACCTCGCGTGCGACGGGGCCGTGCACGAGGAGCGCGGCGCCGCGGGGCACGCGCAGCGAGACGTCCCGACGGGCGTGGGCGACGCGCAGACCTTCGGCCGCGAGGGCGTCGTCGGCGCCGGGCTCGGGCCAGTCGGCGAGCTCAAGCTCGCGGTGCACCCCCGCGCCCTCGACGTCGAACGAGGGCAGGGCACGGTCGAGCCAGCGCGGGAACCACCACGCCTTGTCGCCGAGCCACTGCAGGACCGCGGGTACGAGCACCATGCGCACGACGAACGCGTCGACCGCGACGCCGACCGCGAGGCCGAGCGCGATCGGCTTGATGTTCGAGTCGCCGTGCGGGACGAAGGCGATGAAGACCGCGCACATGATGACGGCCGCCGCGGTCACGACCGCGGCCGCGCCGCGGAACCCGGTGACGATCGCGTGGCGCGCGTCCCCGCCGTGGACGTAGTCCTCGCGGATGCGCGAGACGAGGAAGACCTCGTAGTCCATCGCGAGGCCGAACAGCACGCCCATGACGACGATCGGCATGAAGCTGATGACGGGCCCGACGTGGTCGACCTGGAGCAGCCCGGCGAACCAGCCGCGCTCGAAGACGAGCGTCACGACGCCGAAGGCCGAGCCGACCGAGAGCAGGTACCCGAGGGTCGCCTTGACGGGGACCCAGATCGAGCGGAACACCATGGTCAGCAGCAGGAGGGACAGGCCGACGACGACGAGCCCGAACGGCACGAGCGCCCCGCCGAGCTTCTCGGACACGTCGATCCCGACGGCCGTGAAGCCCGTGACGGCGAGGTCGACTCCGTAGGTCTCGGCGAAGTAGTCGTGCCGGTCGCGGATCGCGTGCACGAGCGCTGCGGTCTCCTCCGACTCCGGCGCCGTGGTCGGGACCACCTGGATGATGCCCGTGTCGGCGCTCTCGTTCGGGGTCGCGAGAGGGACCGAGGCGACGCCCGGCATCGCACGCAGCTCCTCGGCGAGCTCGTCCATAAGCCCGAGAGGGTCGGTCGAGGTGACGATCGTGCCGGTCACGACGAGCGGGCCGTTCGCGCCCGGGCCGAAGTGCTCGCTCACGAGGTCGTAGGTCTGCCGGGCTGAGGACTCGGCGGGCAGCGCGCCCGCGTCGGGCAGGGCGAGGCGCAGACCGGTCGCAGGGAGGGTCAGGAGGGCGAGCCCCGCGATCACGATCGCGATCGTGAGGGCCGGGACGCGCGTGACGACCGTGACCCACCGCGTGAAGAAGCGCCCGCCCGCGACGTGGCCTCCGTCCTGGGGCTCAGCCGCGAGGGTCGCGTGCGCCTGGTCCCCGGTCGCACCCGAGGAGGCCGCGTCGTCGTCGGCGGGCTCGTGCGCCGTGCTCGGCGCGCCCG
>JAJUHG010000319.1 GCA_029267995.1 Micrococcales bacterium | reverse complement strand
TCGTCGGGGTCGATGGTGGCGGGCAGGCGGGGCATGTAGCGGCGGGTCTCGTTCATGACGACTTCCTCTCTCGGTCGACGCGCGCGATGGCGGTCGTTGCTGTGGGGTCCGGGCCGCGCGGCACGCGGTCCCGGTCGACGGGGATGCGCAGCGCCTCCATGAGCGCGTTCCAGCGGCGAAGCGTCGGGTCGAGCTGGTACGCGGCAGCCAGCGCGTGCGGGTCAGGGGGCGGCTTGCGGGGGCGGGCTCGGCTCACGGCAGGTCGCCCATGAGCAGGTAGACCGGGCTCGGCTTGTTGCCGTTACGGGACCTCGTCCCGCCGTTGCGCTCGTAGCGGCCCGCGAACACCAGCACCCCCTGGCTGACCAGCGCACCGAACGCCGCCCCGATGCGCGCGGGGTTCACGTCGCGCGTCAGGTGGCGGCGGACGGTGGCCGCGTGAACCTCGCCGTGATGCTCAGCGGCGGCGGTGCGGATCGCTTCGAAGATGTGGGCGCGATCGTCCTCGGCTGAGGGGCGCCAGTCAGAGTGAACGGCGTGGAGGGTGTCGGCGAGGGTCACGACGCACGCCCCTTGCGGCCCGTGCGCGGCGCCAGGCCGTGCGGGTTCGGCGTCGGCGCGGCGGACCGCTCGGCCTTCCACGCCTCGAGCTGCGCGGCATCCACGCGCCAGTAGCGGCCCACACGAAACGCGGGGATCACACCGGCGCGCATGAGGCGGATCGCAGACTCGGCGTTTGGCAGGCGCAGGTCCTCGGCGACCTCATCAGGGGTCAGGGTGCTCACAGGGAAACCTCCAGGCATGAGAAAGGCCCCCGTCGTGATCGACGGGGGCCGGGGCTCTTGGGGTCAGGCGATGCGGCGGGCGACGCGCTCCCCCACGCGGGAGTCCACGGGGACGGAGCCGCGCCGACCTCGGGTGCGGGCCAGGACGTACCCGCCGAAGTCGAAGGCATCGTCGGCCTGGGCCATCGCACGGTCGTACATGCGCTGCAGGTAGCGCAGGTCGCGGGGGCGGGTGATGCCCTGACTCGCCGCGAAGGCCGCCACGTCTGGGCACACCTCGGCTTCGAGCTTCATCGGTTGGTGACCCGGACCGGGACCGGATGAGGGCGCCTGCGCGTAGCCTGGCGGCGCTACGGGATGTGTCACGCGGTACACTCCTTGTGTTCGGTGCCCCTCGCGTTGCTTCCTACGGCTGGTGCGAGGGGCGTCGTCATGTGTGGGGTCAGGCGGCGTTCGTGCCGTGGTCGGACACGGCGGGTGCGAGCAGCGCCCCGGCGTCGATCCCGAGCGCGTGGGCGATCAGGACGATCTCCTCGACGTAGAGCGGGGTCTGGCCGCGAAGCTTGCGGGACAGGGACGTCTTGCTGATCCCTGTGGCCCCGGCGAGCGCCGCTGCGCTGCGGCCGTCTCGGGCGAGTGCCGCCCGGACCTCCGCGGCGACCGTCTTGCGGTGCTGGTTGTTCGTCATGGCCCAGAACGTATACCTATTTAGAAACGAGCGCAAGCGTCTAGACACGTATGTCCCCAATCCGGTACGTTGCATGTATGGGACGAACCGCACTCACTGGCCCCGCCACCGAGTACATCGCTGGCGAGCTTCGCGCGCAGCAGGCACGACGGGGGTGGACGCTCGACGACATTGTCAAGCGCACCGGCATCAAGCGGTCGACCGTTGACCGCGCGCTCAGGGGGGAGAGTGCGATTGCGGTGGAGGTCATCATCCCGCTGTGTCAGGGGATGGGCCTCGACGTGGCGCGGCTGATCTCAGAGGCCGCGTCGCTTCGCTGACGGTCGCGCCCGCCGGCGGCCCCCGGCCCCCCTGCCGGGGGTGTTGCTGTGTCCCCATGTCTGGTCGATATCGACCTGGGCGCTCGAGGCCTTGAGCCCTGTAGTCTGGACTACAGGCGGGGGGCCGTGAGCGGCCGTGAGCGCTTCTGGGCGGCGGGTTCGCTTATGGCCCGCCACCTGCACAAACACCGGTTTACGTGGACAGACGCCGAGCCGGGCGAGACGGGTTCAAACCCCGTTAGCCACCCCAAAGCAGTAGGCTTCTGACCAGCGGAAACGCACCGGTCCGGGGCTGTAGCCCAAGTTCAGACTACAGCCCCGGACTACAGCGAGGCTCACCGAGCAGCAGTCAGGAGGCGTCAGC
>JAJUHG010000318.1 GCA_029267995.1 Micrococcales bacterium | reverse complement strand
TCGGGCGCGGGGCCGTAGCCGCACGTCGTGACCTCGAGCTCGCCCGCGAAGAGGCGCACCTGCTTGAGGACGCGCGCGTCGGAGGCGATCGGCGAGAAGGACAGGATGAGCACGCGCTTCACTCGGCCTCCGGGGGCGCAGGGCAGCGAACGGCAGGTCGATCGCGGACGTCGCTCACGTGGTCCTCTCCAGGAGAGCGTCGATCGCGCGCGCCCAGCCCTGGACCGCGGTCTCGGCGGACAGCTCGCGCGCGGCGACGTGCGAGGCGGCCTTGAGCTCGCGCACCCGCTCGGGCGTGAGGCGTGCGAGGGTCGCTGCGAGCGCCCCGGCCGTGAAGTCCTCGGTCACGACCCCCACGCCGTGCGCCGTGGCGAGCTGGGCCATCTCGGGCGTCGGGCCGACGACGAGCCCGAGCCGCGCCTGGACGTAGTCGAACACCTTGTTGGGCAGCGCGTTCGCGTTGTTGAAGTTCACCGGCGGCAGGACGTGCACACCCAGGTCGTAGTGGTTGAGGGTGCGCACGAGCTCGGCGTACGGCACGGGATCGAGCACGCGCACACCCGGGACCTCCCGGCCCCGCAGCTCGTCGATGTAGGCGGGGTCGTTGGGCATGAGCAGCAGGTCGAGCGTCACGCCCGCAGACGACGCGACCGCGTCGAGCAGCACCTCGAGGTGGCGGTTGCGCAGGGCCGCACCCGAGTGGACGAGCCGCAGGACGCCGTCGTCGGCGAGGGGTGTCGGGGCGAGCTCGGCGAAGGGCGCCGCGTTGACGACGACGTCCGCCTCGATCTCGAGCTCCTCGCGGTATGCGCGCGCAAGGCCCTCGCCGACGGTCGTGACCGAGTCGGCCTTGCGGACGAAGCGTCGGCACAGCCACCGGTAGAACGGCGCGATGCGGCGGCGCCACGCGGGGCTCTCCTCGTGCAGCCGCGGGGAGTACTCGTGCAGATCGGCATGCACCCCCGCGCGCGGGCGCAGCCACAGGCCGAGCGGGACGGTCTCGACGTCGTTCGCGAGCACGAGGTCGAAGTCGCCCATCCGGGGCCGCAGCAGACGGCGGGCCGCGGCGACCGCGGGCAGCGCGGCGTACGCGGGCAGGTAGGCGCGGGCGGTGATGAGTCGGCCGTTGAGCGCGACCGAGGCGGCGCTCGGCGGGATCTCGAGGTGCTCGACCACGCCGTGGGGGGCGGGTCCGTAGCCGCACGTCGTGACTCGGTGCTCGGCGGCGAGCAGGTCGACCTGCTTGAGCACGCGCGCGTCGGAGGCGATCGGCGAGAAGCTCAGCACGAGGACGTCGGCCACGCGCCCATCCTCCCGCACGCGCTGAACCTGTGCCGCCTCGTCCGAGCCCATCTCACCAGACCCGTGGACCACCCCGGTCCCGGCCCTCGGCTACCCCAGCCCCGAGTTCGTGACGATCCGGCGAGTTCGTGCCTCACAAGCCACGAACTCGCCGAATCCTCACGACCTCGGCGGAAGGGTGGCGGGGTGGGGGGCGGGGGCGGGGGCGCGGGGGGTGGTCAGGGGGCGGGGGGTCAGTGGAGGAAGGGCGAGAGGACCTCGGCGGAGCGGGTGCCGTCGTGCAGGGTGCGCACGAACGCGGGACCCTGCGCGGCGAGGGCGCGGGCGCGGTCGCGGTCGGCGAGGACGTCGAGGAGCACCTGCTCGAGCGAGTCCGCGGTCGCCTCGAGGATCGGCAGGTCCGCCCCCGCCGCCTCACGCGCATGCTCCCGCACGACCTCGCTCACGTGGGAGACGACGACGCGCCCCGCAGCCATCGCCTCGCACGCGGCGACCCCGTAGTTGCCGATCCGCAGCTGGTCGAGCACGACGTCCGCCTCGCCGTACACGCGCGGCATGTCCGCCGCGGGCACCCCCTCGACCCGCCGGTACTCGATCAGGCCGCGCACCGCGAGCGACTCGAGCACGGGCTCGGCGAGCTCGGACCCCTTGACGTGCGAGCTCGAGGGCGCGTGCACCACGACGGGCACCTCGCGCTCGAGCACCCCCCGCTGCCCCGCACCGGCCCAACGCTCGACGTCGACCACGACCGGGAGCCACGTCGCCGCAGGCACGTCGAGCAGCAGGTCGGGCGTCGAGACGAGCACGGGCAGCCCGAGCCGATCGAGGCCGCGCGCGAGTCGGGCCGCCCGCTCCTCGAGCACCGCGGTGAGCTCCCAGTCGGGCGTGAACGGCGACCACGGCTCG
>JAJUHG010000317.1 GCA_029267995.1 Micrococcales bacterium | reverse complement strand
CTCAAGGCGCACGCCGTCACCCGGCTCGCTCACGATGGGGGACTCGACGAACCCCCGGAACAGGTCAACATAGCCGCCCGCGATCTTCTTGACCCGGATTCGCACGTTCGCGCCCTGCCTGCACCACGAGAGCGAGCCCTGACCGAGCTCGTGGAACGTGGTCAGTTGCGGCAAGCGGATCGACGCCGAGGCCCACCCGAAAGGCTCGACCTCGATAATCGTGGGAAAGGGCGTGGGGGCGCCGCCAAGGTAGGTGATGTCCGTACCCTCGACCACGATCTGCAAGCGACCCCAGTCGGTAACCTCGGACGCGACCGGCTCCCAGTCCACCGGGCGGCCCTGAGCGCTCAGCTCGGGCGGCTCGAGCATGAACTCGGTCGCGCGACGGATCACCGGATCGGGCACCCCCGCGGGCGGCAGTTGCGCCTCGGGGGGCTCGGGGGGCTCGACAGACCCGCCGGGGGTGGGCTCGGGGACATCCGGCTCCGTCCAGGGGTCGTCGCCCTCGTCGTCGAACACACGCAGCGTGGCTGCGCCGTCGATCTCGTAGACACCCTCGGCAGCGAGTTGCGAGCCCCCGACGTAGGTGCTGACGAGCCCAAGGGTGTCCGCGGCCAGGGACGATGGAATCTCGTCGAACATCTGGAACCGGAGCAGATGCCAACTCGGGGCATAGGAAGCGACGGTGACGCTAGTCCCGGCCGTGCCAAGGGTTGACGACCCGACAAAGGCGCCGTTGAGGTAGAGGTTCACCGTGCCGCCCGAGCAGGTGAGCGTCACGACGGAGACGGCGGCGCCAACGGCGGGGGTCTCAGCCGGCGGCACCACCCACTTACCCCCGGAGCCGGCGATGAGCACCGCACCACCTTCGAAAACTAGGGCGGGCGCGTCTCCGGGTACGTCAAGGGCCGCCACAAGGTGCACGGCCCACTCGCTCGGGCTGTCCAGGCTTGCGACAAGTTCGGCGGGGAACCCGTTCCCAGGCTCGAGGTTGTTGTGCAGGTGGAGCGCGGGGTGCCCCCCGACCGTCGAGCCGGAAGCGACCCCGTTAGAGGTCCAGGTTCCGTCGCCGAGCCACGCCTCATCTTCCTCTAGCCCCAACAGCGCCGGGTCAAGGTCAAGAATCTTCGTCACGCCGACGGTTCCCCCTCGTCACCGATGGTGAACCGCAGGTCGCCGATATCGAAGCCAAGCGGCGCCGAGGCGTCGGGTGTCAGGGGTGCGTCGAGCTCGGCCCACATGAGCAGCGCGCCCCCGGCCGCGTCAGCGAACAGGGCCACGGCGTGGATGTTCCAGCCCGACCCCGCGACCCCACAGTCCAGCGGGACCGAGTTCTGCACACCGTTGTCGGCCGGGCCGAAGTCGTCGTGCGAGACGGTGGTGCCTGACATCGCGATGAGGTCGCCGGACGAGTCCAGCCACCCGACGTACAGCGTCGAGGGGACAAGCCCCGAGCGCGCCGGACCGAGGATGGCTTGCACCGCAGTCGAGCGGAAGGCCGGGGCGATAGCCACTAGAGCGCTCCTGTCGTGGGGAGGGGCTGACGGGGGATGGTGAGCAGATAGACGGCGGTGTTCGCCTCGGCGTCCACAGCATCCATGCCGCGCACGAGGGTGATCGACGCGGGGTGACACTTCCAGGCGTGCGTCGCGGTGCCCTTGGTGTAAGTGACGGTGTAGGACAACTGTCGAACGGCCGCGACGAGGACGGCCGCGCGGTTCTCGACCTGCGCCCCGCTAGAGCCGCGCACGCGCACACGCACACGCATGACGCCACGACGCAACCGGTAGCCCAGCACGGCCGACCCGTGCTGGTAGGGACCCTCGACCTCCTCGAGGTCTGCCACCTGCTCGCCGATGTCGAGCGGGCCGATGACCTCATACCCCGCCGAGGGCGCAATCAGCTCGAGCGGGCCGCCCGACTCGCGGGAGATCGTCAGCGAGTACGCCATCAGACTGCCCTCATTCCGGCCACGGCAGCACCGCGACGAAGCGCGGACGCCTGCTGGGTGAAGTCCTCGACGTCCTCAGCCACGAGCTTGTCCACGAACACGCTCGTCTGCTCGACCGTGTGCTCACGGAGCACCATCACCTGCCCCTGCGAACTGGTCGTGTTGCCATACATCGCGGCCTGCGCGGGCTGAGACACCACCTGCGGGGCGGGTCCGCCCCACATCGGCGGCGCCACCCGCGCGTGGGTCGGGGCGGTCGCCGCAGGCGCACCCGCGG
>JAJUHG010000316.1 GCA_029267995.1 Micrococcales bacterium | reverse complement strand
CCGATCGAGACGCCGAGCGCACCCGCGAGCCCGCGCCGGACGAGGGCCGGGCCGCGGGCCGCGACGAACCGCTCGCCTGCACGCCAACGGCGCCCGAGCGCGGCTCCGGCGACGCACGTGCTCGCGACCAGCAGGTGCAGGCCGCACCACGTCGCAAGGAGCGCCCCGAGGATGACGGCCGCGAGAACGATGACGGTGTCGACCTGGGTCGCGGGGGAGAGCCCGCTCAGCAAGGTCCGGGTGTAGGTGCTGAGCGTGATCGCGAGACCGAGTGATGTCGCCGCGCCGAGCGGGAGCACTGCGGCAGCGAGGCCGCGCAGCGCGGGTTGATCTGTCGTGGCCATCGAGCCCTCCAGCGGCTGTTCAGCAACTTATGATGCTGTTTGATGTCGTTTGATGATGACTGGTCTACCGGAGGCGGTCCGGTTTGTCCATACCGGGTCGAATGTCGACTACCGTGACCCGGTGCGCTGGGAGGCTCTCTTCGACGATCTCGAGGCCCAGTTCGCGGCCGCAGCTGCAGGTGAGCGCGCCGCGAGCGTGGGTGAGCTCACGCGTGCCGAGCGTGCGACGGTCCGTCTCGACGGGCGGCTCGAGGCCGCGCTCGGGGCGCGGGTCGTCATTCGCGTGCGCGGCGGTGCGCAACTGAGCGGCGAGCTGCTCGACGTCGCGCGCGAGTGGCTCCTGCTCGGTGAGGGCATGCGGCGCCACCTCGTGCCCGCGCACGCGCTTGCCGCGGTGGGAGGGCTCGGCCACGCAGTCGCGCCCGAGTCCCGGTCGGTGCTGCGCTCGCTCGGGCTCGGGCACGCACTGCGCGCGCTCTCGCGCGACCGGGTCGCGGTCCAGCTGAGCGCGGTGGGGGTCGAGATCTCAGGGCGGATCGACGCGGTGGGCGCCGATCACGTCAATGTCACGGCTCTCGGCGACGACCGCCGGGCGATCGGCGGAGGGTGGGTCGTCCCGCTCGGTGCGATCGACGTCGTGTCCTCCGCGTGACGGGCTCCTGACGGCGGGAGGCTCGTGCTCGGCCGAGAGGACGGCAGCCTGCCGGTGGGGTGTGCGTCGCGGTGGGTCGCGCGTGCTGCTGCGGGCGTCCTGCGACGCGCCGTCGAGCCTCCTCGGTCCGTTCCGGGCGTCGTGACCCTCAGCGGAAGGGTTCGGACTCCGTGCGGCCGGACTGCTCGGCGGCGATGCGCTCGCGGTTCTCCTCGTACTTGCGGGCGATGTACGCCTCGAGCTCGCTCGCCTCGACCCGCCACTGACCCCGGCCGCCGATCTGGATCGCGGGGAGCTCTCCCGACCGCACGAGCGCGCGCGCCTGCGCCATCGAGATGTTGAGCTGTTCGACGACGTCGGCCAGCAGGAGGAAACGCGGTGCCATGGCGTCGATATTGCCACGGAGCGCGCCCTCGTCTCAGATGTCCACAGGTCATGTGCGCTCTGCCGGACCTTCGGCCATGATGGGCCCGCACCGGACAAAACGGACGAAGGGTCCCGCCATGACGACGACGGCGCCTGCGCGCACCCCGGGCACCGCCGCGCCGCTGCCCGCACCGAGCGCGAACCGGCTCCGGCGACCCTCGTGGCGCGACCCGCGCCTCGTCGTCGGGCTCCTCCTCGTGGCCGCGAGCGTCGCGGCGGGCTCGTGGGTCGTGAGCGCTGCGCAGGCCTCGACCCCCGTGTGGGTCGCCCGCGAGACCCTCACCCCGGGGACCGAGATCACGGCTCGCGTCCTCGAGGTCGCCGAGGTCCGCCTCACGTCAGGTCAGCTCGCGGCCTACCTCGATGCGACCGAGCCCGTTCCCTCGGGGCACGTCGTGCTGCGCACGGTCCAGCCGGGTGAGCTCGTCCCCCGCTCGGCCCTCGGCGACGGCGACACGCTCGCCCTGCACCCCGTCCCGCTGACCGTGCCCGACCCGGGCGCCTCGGTCACGGAGGGCGCCGTCGTCGACCTGTGGTTCGTCCCCGAGCCCGGTGAGGGAGCCGCCGAGCCGAGCACGCTCGCGAACGGGCTCACGGTTGCCGAGGTCGTGCGCCCTACGGGGGCGTTCACGCAGGGGCAGACGGTCGTCCACGTGCTCGTCCCCCAGGACGAGCTGCCTGACGTGCTCGCCGCGACCGCAGCAGCGGGTTCCGTCCGGGTCGTCCCCGTGCTCGGCGGGAGCTGATCCGGGTGCTGTCGCTCGCGGTCCTCAGTGCGGTGCTCGGGCCGGACGAGGTCAGGTTCGTCCAGGAGCTCGAGACGCTCGGGG
>JAJUHG010000315.1 GCA_029267995.1 Micrococcales bacterium | reverse complement strand
GAGATCAAGGTGCTCCAGGGCGAGAGCGACATGGCGTACCGCAACAAGCTGCTCGGCACGTTCCAGCTCGTCGGCATCCCGCCCGCGCCCCGGGGCGTCCCCCAGATCGAGGTCACCTTCGACATCGACGCGAACGGCATCGTGCACGTCTCGGCGAAGGACCGCGGCACCAACAAGGAGCAGTCGATGACCATCACCGGCGGGTCCGCCCTGCCGAAGGAGGACATCGAGCGCATGGTCCGCGAGGCCGAGGAGCACGCCGCGGAGGACAAGAAGCGCCGCGAGGAGGCCGAGACCCGCAACCAGGCCGAGAACCTCGTGTACTCGACCGAGAAGGTCCTCGCCGACAACGGCGACAAGGTCCCCGCCGAGGTCAAGACCGAGGTCGAGGAGGCGATCGCCGAGGCGAAGAAGGCCCTCGAGGGTGAGGACATCGAGGAGGTCAAGTCCACGATGACCAAGCTCTCGACCGTGAGCCAGAAGATCGGCGAGGCGATCTACGCGGCCGACTCGGCCACGGGCGAGACCGGTGCGAGTGACGCCGCGGGCGACGAGACGCCGTCGTCGGACGACGAGGACATCGTCGACGCCGAGATCGTTGACGAGGACGAGACCAAGTGACGTCGAGCGAGTTTCCCGAGCAGCGCGGTCGGCAGGACGGGGGCGGCCACTCGCCGTCCTCGCCCGCCGACGACGGCGCGACGCCGACCTCTCCCGACGTCGCCTCGCCCGAGGGCGCGGCCCAGCCTGAGCAGGCTCAGCCGGAGAAGGCTCAGCCCGAGCAGGGGGGCGCTGCGGAGCAGTCCGAGGTCGACGAGCTGCGCCGTCAGCTCGCCGAGCGCACCGAGGACCTTCAGCGCCTCCAGGCCGAGTACGTCAACTACCGCAAGCGCGTCGACCGCGACCGGCTCGTCGCCCGCGACCTCACCGTGGTCGCGTTCGTCGAGGCGTTCCTGCCGATGCTCGACGACATCGACTCCGCACGCGCCCACGGCGACCTCGCCGAGGGCACCCCGTTCGCGGCGATCGTCGAGAAGTTCGAGGGCGTGCTCGAGAAGTTCGGCTGGGAGCGGTACGGGACGAAGGGCGAGCCGTTCGACCCGAACATCCACGAGGCGTTCCTGCACTCGCACTCGCCCGAGGTGACCGAGTCGACCGTCGGCGAGGTGCTCCAGGCGGGGCACCGCGCGGGCGATCGCATCGTCCGGGCGGCCCGGGTCGCCGTCGTCGACCCGGAGGAGGAGTGAGGCTGAGCAGAACCGGGAAGGAGGGGTGAGATGACTGGCCAGGACTGGATGGAGAAGGACTTCTATGCCGTCCTCGGTGTGCCCAAGGACGCCGACGAGGCCACCATCAAGAAGGCTTACCGCAAGCTCGCGCGTGAGCTGCACCCCGACCACAACCCCGGTGACGCGAGGGCCGAGGCGCGCTTCAAGGAGGTCGGCGAGGCCTACGCGGTGCTGTCCGACCCCGAGGAGCGGGCGAAGTACGACCAGGTGCGAGCCTTCGCGGGCGGGGCCCGCTTCAGCGCCCCCTCGGGCGCGGGCGGCTTCGAGGACATCTTCGGCGGGATGTTCGGCGGTGCCCCGGGCGGTACCCGGGTGCGCTACAGCCAGGGTGGGGGTGGCGGCTTCGAGGACATCCTCGGCGGGCTCTTCGGCGGGGGCGGTGGCTTCCGGGCCGCCCCCCGCCGGGGCGCCGACATCGCCGCCGCGACCACGCTGCCGTTCCGGCAGGCCGCCGCGGGCTCGACCGTCACGCTCGCGATCGACGGGCGCACCGTGACGGCGCGCATCCCCGCGGGCGTGCGCGACGGCCAGAAGATCCGCATCCCGCGGCGGGGCCGGCCCGGCGAGGGCGGGGGCGAGCCCGGTGACCTCGTCGTCACGGTGCACGTCGAGCCGCACCCCGTGTTCTCCCTCGACGGCAAGGACCTGCGCGTCACGGTCCCCGTGACCTTCCCCGAGGCGGCTCTCGGGGCGACCGTGACCGTGCCGACCCTCGACGGTGGCTCGGTGCGCGTCAAGGTGCCCGCAGGGACGCCGTCGGGCCGCGTGCTGCGCGTGCGCGGCAAGGGCGTCACGACCGCCAAGGGCACGGGCGACCTCCTCGTCACGGTGCAGGTGGTCGTCCCCCAGAAGCTCGACAAGGCCGCGAAGGCCGCGGTCGAGCAGTTCGCCGAGGCGACCGCGGGCGCGGACCCGCGCGCCGACCTGTTCGCCCGGGCGGCGGAGTAGGAGGAGACGTGGCCTCGGTCGATGCTCAGG
>JAJUHG010000314.1 GCA_029267995.1 Micrococcales bacterium | reverse complement strand
GCAGTACGCCGGGCAGGTGCCGACGCTGCTCGCGCTCGTGAGCGCGGGGCTCGGCTTCACGCTCGTGCCCGAGTCGGCGAGGCGCATCGCCCCCGACACGGTCGCGCTGCTGCCCGTGAGCCCCAACGACCCCTCGGGGCGAGTCAACCAGGTCGAGCTCGACCTCGCGTGGAGCACCGAGACGCAGAACCCGCTGGTCGAGGAGATCCTCGCTCTCATCGACGAGGGGGCGGGGAACGAGGGCGCCGGGGATGAGGGCGCTGGGGACGATGGCGCGGGCGACGATGCCTGATCGATGCGTGGCATGCATAGTTCCATGCCGAAACAGCGATTGACCGCAAGGATCCGCCTCCCTAGCGTGAAGGGAACCACACCACCCGCGCGCTCAACGAGGAGGACGCCACGGTGAACAACGACGACGCCATCGCGCGACGCGACGAGAACGACGTGATCCTGCGCGTCGAGGGCCTGCGGGTCGTCTACCAGATCGGCGACCGCGAGGTCGACGCCGTGCGGGGCGTGAGCCTGACGGTGCGCCGCGGCGAGGTTGTCGCGATCGTGGGCGAATCCGGATCCGGCAAGAGCACGGTCGCGCAGACGATCATGAACCTCCTCGCGCCGAACGCCGAGGTGACGGACGGCGTCGTCGAGTTCGACGGCGAGAGCCTGCGGGGGCTCAGCGAGGCGCGCTGGCGGCAGCTGCGCGGCCGCGTCATGGGGCTCGTGCCCCAGGATCCGGCGCTGTCGCTCAACCCCGTGCGCCGCGTCGGCGCGCAGGTCGCCGAACCCCTCATCGTGCACGGCCTCGCGCATAAGCGGGCGGCGCAGGACAAGGCGGTCGAGCTGCTCGACATGGCGGGCCTCACCTATCCGGCTGAGCGCGCCAAGCAGTACCCGCACCAGTTCTCGGGCGGCATGAAGCAGCGCGCGCTCATCGCGGGCGCGCTCGCCGCCGAGCCCGCGCTCATCATCGCCGACGAGCCGACGAGCGCGCTCGACGTGACGGTGCAGAAGCAGATCCTCGACCACCTCGCGCACCTCGCCGAGGAGCTCGGCACCGCGATCCTGCTCATCACCCACGACCTCGGCATGGCCGCGGAGCGCGCCGACACGGTCGTCGTCATGCGGCAGGGCGAGGTCGTCGACGCCGGCCCCGCGGGCGAGGTCATGGTCGCGCCGACGCACGAGTACACGCGCGCCCTCATCGACGCGGCGCCGCGCCTGCACGCGCACGAGCGCCGCGCGGCCGCGACGGCCGAGCGTATCGCGTTCGCAGGGCGCCCGATCGTCGAGGTGGAGGGGCTCACGAAGGTGTTCCCGCTGCCCCGCGGCGAGGGCGGCAGGAAGACGCTGACGGCCGTCGACGGCGTGACGCTCGACGTGCGCCGCGGCGAGACCCTCGCGGTCGTCGGCGAGTCGGGATCCGGCAAGTCGACGCTCGCCAGGCTCGTGCTGCGCCTCGACGACCCCACCTCGGGCACCGTGCGATTCGACGGCGAGGACATCACGAAGCTCGGCGGCGAGCGGCTGCGGCAGCTGCGGCGCCGGTTCCAGATGGTCTATCAGAGCCCCTTCGACTCGCTGAACCCGCGCATGACGATCGAGCAGCTCATCACCGAGCCCCTCCTGTCGTTCGGCGAGGGCGACCGCGCGAGCCGCGCGGCCCGCGCCCGCGATCTCGCGGATCAGACGGCGCTGCCCTCGGGCATGCTCGACCGTTACCCCGACGAGCTGTCGGGCGGCCAGCGCCAGCGCGTCGCGATCGCGCGCGCCCTCGCGCTCGACCCCGAGTTCATCGTGCTCGACGAGGCGGTCTCTGCCCTCGACGTGTCGGTGCAGGCGCAGATCCTCCGCCTGCTCGACGAGCTGCAGCGCGAGCGCGAGCTGAGCTACCTCTTCATCACGCACGACCTCGGCGTCGTCGCCGAGAGCGCTGACCGCGTCGCCGTGCTCAAGCACGGAGGGCTCGTCGAGTGGGACGAGACGGGGCGTCTGTTCACCGCCCCGCGCGAGGAGTACACGCGCATGCTCATCGACGCCGTCCCGGCGTTCACGGCCTGATCAGGCCCGGCCGCGATGTGACCATACGCGTCACGGGGCGACATCTCGTCTCCTTGGTGTGCCCGTTCCCTGTACCGTGCACGTGAACTGTCGCACTTCGTCGGCAGTCAACATGCTGGGGGGGAGAAACGGCGGTCTCAAAGTGCGAGCCATGCTGACAAAGGTCCTGCGGCGCCTGCGGGCGGGGCAACGCCCCACAAGCCGCGAGTC
>JAJUHG010000313.1 GCA_029267995.1 Micrococcales bacterium | reverse complement strand
GGCCGCGGTCGCGGGCGGGTCGGAGGGCACGTGCACGACGGCGCCCGCACGCGCCGCCTCGACGAGGAGCCCTGGTTCGCGCACCGCGGCGACGACGCCGAGCCCCGCGGGCATCGCCTCGCCCGCGCGCAGCGCGAGGTGGCGCACGACCACCTGGCGCTGCGTCCCGAGCGCCCCGGCCGCGAGCGCTCGCGCGGGGACGTCGGTGTGGACGTGGGCCTGCCAGACCCCCGCACTGCCCACGACGGCGACGGACTCCCCGTGCGCGGCGAGCCTGCCGCGCAGGCGGCCCGTGAGCGCCTCGTCGTGCGGGGCCTCGAGCAGGAACATGAGCTCGAACTCGCCGTCCGAGCCCGCTTGCGGGGCGCACGTGAGGTCCGGCGCGACGATCGGCACCGCGCCCGTCGTGACCCTGCCGCCCGCGAGCGCACCGGACACCGCGGGACGCTCGCCCGTGACGGCCTCGACGAGTGCCTCGAGCACGACCACGAGCACGCTCGCGCCCGCGTCGACCACCCCGGCCTGGGCGAGCACCTCGAGCTCTTCGGGGCTGCGCCGGGCCGCCTCGCGAGCGCCGTCGAGCGCCGCGCGGCACACCGCCGCGACGTCGCCACCCTCCTTCGCGCAGCGTCGGGCAGCCTTCGAGGCGCGGCGCGTCGCGGACAGCACGGTCCCGCGCACGGGCTCTGCGACGGCCCCCTTGGCGGCCCGGTGCCCCGCGCGCAGCGCGCGGGACAGCTCGCGTGCGTCGAGCGCGTGGGGCGCCGCGGGGTCGAGGTGGGCGGCCATGCCCGCGACGAACTGGCTCATGATGACGCCCGAGTTGCCGCGCGCCGCGACGAGCGCGCCGCGCGCGAAGGCCCCGAGGACCTCGTCGACGCGAGCATGCGGCTCGAGCCCGCGCAGTGCCTCGATCCCGCCCTCGAGGGTCAGGAGCGAGTTGGTGCCCGTGTCGGAGTCCGCGACGGGGAAGACGTTGATCGAGTTGATCCACTCGCGCTGCTCGCCGAGCCGCTCGGCAGCGAGCAGCGCCCACCGCGTCGCTGCGGCGCCGTCGAAGCGCTCCACGGATCTCCTCCCTCGGCCGGACGGACCTACCCTGCCCCATACTGGTACCCGATCCGACCGACAGCACGGACCGCGCCCATTTGGGGGCTCGCGGACTCGTCCGGTAGTCTGTCGTGGTTGCCCGGCACGCGCCGGGCCCGTCGCGCGGACGTCCATGACCCGCGACGCACCCCCAGACGATGTCATCGCCGCCGTGCGGCGTGCCAAGCACCAGGAGATACGACGTGGCTGCCAACTGCGAGATCTGCGGCAAGGGCCCCGGTTTCGGGCACACCATCTCGCACTCCCACATCCGCACGAAGCGGCGCTTCAACCCCAACATCCAGCGCGTGCGCGCGCTCGTGCAGGGCTCGCCCAAGCGGATCGACGTGTGCACCTCGTGCCTCAAGGCCGGCAAGGTCCAGCGCGCCGTCTGACGTTCTTCCGGGCGCACCACGGTGCTGCGCCCCGAGAGATCTTTTGGCATGGTGGCACTCATGGCCACACAGCTCGGTGACGTGAAGGTCCGCCCTGCCCGGACCGAGGACGCTCCCCAGATCGCCCGCATCCACATCGCGAGCTGGCGCGAGGCCTACGCCGGGATCGTCCCCGACGACGTCCTCGCGAACCTCGACCTCGCGCGGCGCGAGGAGGAGTGGCACACCCGGCTCGAGAACGCGGTGCGCAACGGGACCCACACGTGGGTCGCCGAGGCCGAGCCCGGGATGCTCGGCTTCGCGACGCTCGGACCGAGCCGGGACGAGGACGCCGACCGCCACACGTGGGAGATCTACGCGATCTACCTCCTGCCCGACGCGTGGGGGCGCGGGGTCGCACGCGACCTCATGCGCACGATCCTCGCCGAGCCCGCCGCGCAGGACCCGATCACCCTGTGGGTGCTCGCCGAGGCCGAGCGGGCCCGGCACTTCTACCGCCGGCACGGCTTCCAGCCCGACGGGACCGAGCGGCTCGAGGACTTCGGTGGCGCCCGCCTGCTCGAGGTGCGCTACCGCCGGGGCTGACGCCCCGAGCCGCCGAAGTGGTCCCAGCCGGACCTTCCTGACCACGCCTGGCCCGCGACCCGCACGCCCTCGCCAGGCTCGACGCGACCGATCGGCACGAAACCCGACGGCAGGGCGCCGTCGCCGGGGAAGGTCGAGAGCAGGCCGTGGTCCTCTCCCCCCGTGAGCACCCACGCGAGCGGGTCGCTGTGCGTCGCCTGCGCGGCGGGACGCAAGGGCGCGACGAACCCGCCGAGCAGCCCAG
>JAJUHG010000312.1 GCA_029267995.1 Micrococcales bacterium | reverse complement strand
CGTCAACTCCTTCAGCCCCGCGATCTCCCCGCCGTGGCAGACGCGCACCGACTTCGACATCTTCCACACCCTCGCGCGGCAGTTCTCCGTGCTCGGGGCCCAGCACCTCGGGGTGCGCAAGGACGTCGTCGCCGTGCCCCTCTCGCACGACACGCCGGACGAGATGGCCTACCCGCACGGCGTCGTCGCGGACTGGAAGACGGGGGAGGTCGAGCCGATCCCGGGAAAGACGATGCCCAAGCTCGTCGTCGTCGAACGGGACTACGGGGCGATCGCCGCGAAGCTTGCGACGCTCGGCCCGCTCCTCGAGAAGCTCGGCACGACGACGAAGGGCATCACGTACGACGTCTCGAAGGAGATCGACTACCTCGCGCGGAAGAACGGCGTCGCGCGGGACACGGGGCACCCGCTCATCGACGGGCGGCCCCTGCTCACCCAGGATCGCTTCGCGTGCGAGATGATCCTCGCGCTGTCAGGGACGACGAACGGCCGGCTCGCCGTGCAGGGCTTCGAGACGCTCGAGAAACGCACGGGCACGAAGATGGCCGACCTTGCGGCCGAGCACGAGGGCAAGCAGGTCACGTTCACGGACACGCAGGCCGCGCCGACGACGGTCATCACGTCGCCCGAGTGGTCCGGCACCGAGCACGGCGGGCGCCGCTACTCGCCGTTCACCGTCAACGTCGAGCGGCTCAAGCCGTGGCACACGCTCACGGGCCGCCAGCACTTCTACCTCGACCACGACTGGATGACGGAGATCGGCGAAGGGCTCACGGTGTTCCGCCCGCCGCTCAACATGTCCGACATGTTCGGCGAGACCGAGATCGGCGCGACGGGCGAGCTCGGCGTCACGGTCCGGTACCTCACGCCGCACAACAAGTGGTCGATCCACTCCGAGTACCAGGACAACCTCTTCATGCTCTCGCTCTCGCGCGGCGGGCCGCAGATCTGGATGAGCGACAAGGACGCCGCGAAGGTCGGGATCAAGGACAACGACTGGATCGAGGCCGTCAACCGCAACGGCGTGGTCGTCGCTCGCGCCGTCGTCTCGCACCGCATGCCTGAGGGGACGGTGTACATGCACCACGCGCAGGACAGGCTCATCGACGTCCCGCGGTCGCAGACGACGGGCAAGCGCGGTGGCATCCACAACTCGCTGACGCGACTCCTCGTGAAGCCGAGCCACCTCATCGGCGGCTACGCGCAGCTGTCCTTCGCGTTCAACTACCTCGGACCCACGGGAAACCAGCGCGACGAGGTCACCCATATTCGCCGTCGAAGCCAGGAGGTGGAGTACTGATGCGCGTCATGGCACAGATGGCGATGGTCATGAACCTCGACAAGTGCATCGGGTGCCACACGTGCTCGGTCACGTGCAAGCAGGCGTGGACGAACCGCGCTGGCACCGAGTACGTGTGGTTCAACAACGTCGAGACCCGGCCCGGGCAGGGCTATCCGCGCACCTACGAGGACCAGGAGCGCTGGGAGGGTGGCTGGACGCTCAACTCGCGCGGTCGGCTGCAGCTCAAGGCGGGCGGTCGGCTCAAGAACCTCCTGACGATCTTCTCGAGCCCGAAGATGCCGTCGATCGACGACTACTACGAGCCGTGGACGTACGACTACGAGAACCTCACGACGGCGCCGCAGCAGGAGCACGTGCCCGTCGCCCGGCCCAAGTCGCTCATCAGCGGCAAGGACATGCAGATCGGCTGGAGCGCGAACTGGGACGACAACCTCGCGGGCGGCCCCGAGCTGCTCAAGGACGACCCCGTCCTGCGCAAGGTCTCCGACCAGGTCAAGCTCGAGTTCGAGCAGACCTTCATGTTCTACCTGCCGCGCATCTGCGAGCACTGCCTCAACCCCTCGTGCGCCGCCTCGTGCCCCTCGGGCGCGATCTACAAGCGCGAGGAGGACGGCATCGTGCTCGTGGACCAGGACAAGTGCCGGGGCTGGCGCAAGTGCGTCACGGGGTGCCCGTACAAGAAGATCTACTTCAACCACCGCACGGGCAAGGCCGAGAAGTGCACGTTCTGCTTCCCGCGCATCGAGGTGGGCCTGCCGACGGTCTGCTCGGAGACGTGCGTCGGGCGGCTGCGCTACATCGGGCTCGTGCTCTACGACGAGGAGCGCGTCCTCGAGGCGGCGTCGGTCACGGACGAGCACGAGCTGCTCGCCGCGCAGCGCTCGGTGTTCCTCGACCCGAACGACCCCGAGGTGCAGGACGCGGCCCGCGAGGCGGGCATCCCGCGCGACTGGGTCGAGGCCGCGCAGCGCTCGCCGATCTGGAAGCTCATCAACGACTACGAGGTCGCCCTCCCGCT
>JAJUHG010000311.1 GCA_029267995.1 Micrococcales bacterium | reverse complement strand
TTCGTGCAGCGCACGATGGCGATCGGCGGGGTGCTGCTCGTCGCGCTGCTCGTCGCGATGACCTGGCTCGTGACGACCCAGACGGTCCGGCCCGTGCGTACGGCGGCCCGGGTCGCCGAGCGGCTTGCGGACGGTCACCTCACCGAGCGCATGCACGTGCGCGGCCAGGACGAGATGGCCACGCTCGCGCGGTCCTTCAACGAGATGGCCGAGTCGCTCCAGGACCAGATCGAACGCATGGAGCAGCTCTCGGCGCTCCAACGCACCTTCGTCTCGGACGTGTCGCACGAGCTGCGCACCCCGATGACGACGGTGCGCATCGCGGCGGAGGTCATCCACGCCGCGCGCGGGGAGTTCCCGCCCGAGGTCAAGCGCTCGGCCGAGCTCATGGCAACTCAGCTCGACCGTTTCGAGGAGCTCCTTGCCGACCTGCTCGAGATCTCGCGCTTCGACGCGGGTGCGGCCGTGCTCGACGCCGAGCGGCGCGACGTTCGTGACGTCGTCGCGGCCGCGGTCGACACGGTCTCGGCGCTCGCGCAGCGGCGTGGCTCGTGGCTCCAGGTCGACGTGCCCGACCGCCCGACCAACGTCGACCTCGACCCGCGGCGCGTCGAGCGGATCCTGCGCAACCTGCTCGTCAACGCGATCGAGCACGCCGAGGGGACCGACGTCGAGGTCACGGTCGGGGCGGACGAACGCGCGGTCGCGGTGTGCGTGCGCGACTACGGGGTGGGCATGAGCCAGGAGGCCGTCGAGCACGTCTTCGACCGCTTCTGGCGGGCCGACAAGGCGCGGGCCCGCACGACGGGCGGGACGGGGCTGGGCCTCGCGATCTCGCTCGAGGACGCGCACCTGCACGGGGGCTGGCTCGAGGTGTGGGCGAGCCCTGGGCTCGGCGCGAACTTCCGGCTCACCCTCCCGCGCCGCGCGGGCATCCAGCTCACCTCCTCGCCGCTCCCGCTCGTGCCGGACAACCCGATGCCGCGCCGCGGCGTCGTCGCGCACGCCGAGGAGGCCCCGGCCTCGAGCAAGGCCGACCCCGCCGCGATCCCCGACCTCGACAGCCTGGAGGCACGATGAGGACCGCGCGCCGGTGGGCGGCGCTCGTGCTCGCGGCGGCGCTGTGCGTCGCATGCTCGTCGATCCCCACGACGGGGGAGGTCCAGGAGGGCGATGGGAGCGCGGGCGAGCCCGGCCAGGTGATCCCGCAGGGCTCGCTCCCGGGCCAGGACGCCTCGCCCGAGGAGATCCTGCGCGGCTTCCTCGCGGCGCTGCCCGCGGGGATCAACAGTGCGCACCAGATCTCTCGGGAGTACCTCACGGCGCTCGGTTCCTCGCGCTGGGAGCCGTGGCGCTCGGTCACGGTGTACCGCTCGGACCCGCGCTTCACGATCGTGTCGACCACGACCAAGCGCGTCGTGTACGCGGTGTCGATGTCGGTCGCGGGCTGGGTCGACGAGCAGGGCCTGTTCACCGAGACGAGCACGCAGGCCGAGCGGGAGTTCGAGTTCGTGCTCCAGCGTGACGCGGAGGGGCAGTGGCGCATCGACGAGCTGCCCGACGGCGTCCTGCTCAACCAGTCGAACTTCGCGAACCTGTTCCGTTCGGTCACCTTGTACTTCCCGACGCCCGACCGGTCGCACCTCGTCCCGGACGTGCGCTGGTACGTGCGCGAGACGGCCGCGACCTTCGCGGTGCGCACCCTGCTCGAGTCGGGCCCCGCGCCGTGGCTGCGCGACGCGGTCACGACGGCGCACCTCGGCTCGACGCGTCTCGAGGGGGAGAGCGTCCTGGTCGACGCGACCGGGACGGCTGTCGTCGAGCTCAGCGCGTCGTTCATGGACCTGCCTCGTGCGGACCAGGCGCTCGTGCTCGCCCAGATCGAGGCGGTCCTCACGCGCGGCTCGTCGAGCGGGGTGAGCGAGGTCCAGGTCCAGGTCCAGGGCGTGCAGATCGCGGTCCCTGCGGACGACACCCTGCTCCGCGACCCCGCGCCGGACGGTTCGCTCCTCGCGCTCGACGCCGAGGGCTTCGTCGTCGCGCTCGGACCGGAGGGCCTTGAGCGGGTCGACGGCGTCGTCCAGCTCGATCCTGAGCGGGTGAGCGCGATCGCGCAGGGCGCGGCGGCCTTCCCGCTCGTCGCGGTCGACGGTCGCGACCTCGTTGACCCGCGCGGGGAGGAGCTGTCCGAACCGTGGCTCGAGGGGCGCCGGCTCGTGGCCCCGAGCGTCGACCGGCACGGCTGTGTGTGGACGAGTCCCGAGCGCAACGCGGGCCGGCTGCTCGCGGCCCGTTCGCGCGTCGAGGCGGTCGAGGTCGTCGCCG
>JAJUHG010000310.1 GCA_029267995.1 Micrococcales bacterium | reverse complement strand
GCGAGCTCGTCGCGGAGCGTCCCGCGCGCGTCGTCCTCCTTGCCCCTGCGGCCGAGAATCGCGCGGCCCCCGCGGACGAGCTGTGCACGAGCCTTGTCGGACTGGGCGTCCCCGAGCACGCCGTCGGGTGGCCCGCGCCGTGCGGGCTCGCGGGCTGCCCCGCGCACGAGTCCTCGCCGCCGCACGGTGCGTACGCGGGCGTCGCGGCCGCGGTCGGCCTGCGACTGCTCGCCGCGGCCGGTGTGACCAGCCCCGTGAGCGTCGTCGAGCTCGCACCGGGGGAGCCGAGCGCCGGGGCGAGCGAGCTCGCGAGTCGTGCCGACGCGCTCCTCGTGCTCGGCTCGCTCTCGGCGCGCCACGGCGAGCGCGCACCGCGCGCGGCCGACCCCCGGGCCCCTGAGGTCGATGCGCGTCTAGCGGATGACCTCGCCGCGGCGAGCCCCGAGGCGATCGACCGGCTCGCCTCGTTCGACCCCGGTCTCGCCGAGCAGCTCGACGTCGGTGGCGCGGCGACGTTCACGCTCCTGGCCCGCGTCGCGGGGCGCCCCACGAACGCCGAGCTGCTCGCACGCGACGACTCGCTCGGGGTCGCCCACCTCGTCGCCCGGTGGCGGTGGGCCGCGTGAGCGAGCGCGTCGTGGCGGTCGTCGGGCCGACGGCGGTCGGCAAGTCGCACCTCGCGCTCGACCTCGCCGAGGAGCTCGACGCCGAGATCGTCAACGCCGACGCGTTCTCCCGCTACCGCGAGATGGACGTCGGCACCGCGAAGGTCCCCGTCGCCGAGCGGCGCGGCATCGTGCACCACCAGATCGACGTGCTCGACGTCGAGCAGGACTCGACCGTCGCGGAGTACCAGACCTCAGCGCGCGCGGACCTTGCGGACATCGCGCGCCGAGGCCGACGCGCCGTCGTCGTCGGCGGTTCGGGGCTCTACGTGCGTGCGCTCCTCGACGACGTCCGCTTCCCCGGGACCGACCCGCGCGTGCGCGCCGCCCTCGAGGAACGGGCCGCCCAGGAAGGGACCGCAGCGCTCTTCGCCGAGCTCGTACGCCGCGACCCCGTCGCCGCGGCACGCATCGAGCCGCGCAACACGCGCCGCGTGGTCCGCGCGCTCGAGGTCATCGAGCTCACGGGCGAACCGTTCAGCGCGACGATGCCCCAGGAGCGCTACGCCGTGCCCGCGGTCCAGATCGGTCTCGACATGCCGCGCGAAGAGCTCGACGCACGGATCGCCGTGCGCACCGCGGCGATGTTCGAGGCGGGGCTCGTCGAGGAGGTGGCCCGGCTCGCACCTCGCCTCGGGCGCACCGCGGCGCGCGCGGTCGGCTATGCCGAGGTCCTCGCGCACCTGCGCGGCGAGACGAGCCGCGCCGAGGCCCTCGAGGCCGTCACGGCGAGCACCCGACGGCTCGTGCGCCGCCAGCAGAGCTGGTTCCGGCGGGACAGCCGCATCACGTGGCTCGACGCACGTGCCCCGGACCTGCGTGCGCAGGCGCTCGCGCTGCTCGGCCCTAGGCTGGAGCGGTGATCCACGCGACCAAGGGGCACGGGACCGAGAACGACTTCGTGCTCCTCGACGACAGGGCGGGCGACGCCGACCCCGCCCCCGAGCTCGTGCGCGCGCTGTGCGACCGTCGCGCAGGGGTCGGCGGGGACGGCCTCATCAGGCTCGCGCCGAGCCAGGCCCACCCCGAGGGGCGGGCAGTGCTCGCCGAGCACCCGGGTGCACGCTGGTTCATGGACTACCGCAACGCCGACGGCTCGATCGCCGAGATGTGCGGCAACGGGGTGCGCGTGCTCGCGGCCTTCCTCGAACGGCTCGGGGAGTGGGACGGGGACGGCGAGCTTGCGGTCGCGACGCGCGCAGGGGTGCGCGTCGTCCGACGCGAGGCCCCCGGCTGGTACGCGGTCGACATGGGCCCCTGGTCGATCCCGGGCGGCGCGGAGGCGGTCGCGGCGGGCTTCGACTCCGAGGTGCGCGTGCACGGCCTCGACGTCGTGCGCCCCGCGCTGAGCGTCGACCTCGGCAACCCGCACACCGTGCTCGCGCTCGCAGGCCTCGACGAGCTGCGCGCCGCGGACCTCACGCGCGCCCCGGTCGTCGCGCCCGCACCGCCTTCGGGCACGAACGTCGAGCTCGTCGTCCCGCTCGGTGAGGAGCCCGGCGAGGACGGCGCGAGCGTAGGACGGGTCCGTATGCGGGTCCACGAGCGCGGCGTCGGGGAGACCCGCTCGTGCGGGACCGGGGCGTGCGCCGCGGCGCTTGCGGTGCGGGCCTGGGCCGGCCCGGGCGCGCCCGACACGTGGTTCGTCGACGTGCCCGGCGGTCGCGT
>JAJUHG010000309.1 GCA_029267995.1 Micrococcales bacterium | reverse complement strand
GTTCGGCGAGCGTTGGGCGGACGTCGACGGCAACGGCTGCGACACCCGCAACGACGTGCTCGCACGCGACCTCCTCGACGTCCGGTTGCGCCCGGGCACGTGCCTCGTGCAGTCGGGCACGCTGCACGACCCGTTCACGGGCGAGGTGCTCAGCTTCGAGCGTGGGCCGCAGTCCTCCGAGGCGGTGCAGATCGACCACCTCGTCGCGCTCTACGACGCGTGGCGCACGGGCGCCCAGGGGTGGACGGCCGAGATGCGCACCCTCTTCGCGAACGACCCCGCGAACCTGCTCGCGGTCGAGGGCGAGGCGAACCAGGCGAAGGGCCACGCCGACGCCGCGACGTGGCTCCCGCCTCACACCGCCTTCCGCTGCGACTACGTCGCGGCGCAGGTGCGCGTCAAGGCAAGCTACGGGCTGTGGATGACGCCCGCCGAGCACGAGGCGTCCGCGCGCGTGCTCGAGACCTGTGGCTGAGCCGCCAAGGCCTCGCAGCACGACGGTCCGCTGTCTCGACGTCCACGAGGACGACGGCGCGACGGCTCGCGGGACCTCGGAGGGGCCGCCGGCCCGGCGGCCCCTCCGGCGTCAGCCCGCGATCCGGCGCCGCTGGATGAGCACGAGCGCACCGAGCACCGTGAGCGCACCGCTCAGGACGATCAGCTCGACCGGTTCCCCTCCCGTGCGCGGGAGCCGGCCCGGACCGCGCCGCTCAGGGCCGCGCGGGGCGGTCGGTGCGACCACGATCGTGGTCGCGTCCGCCCGCGAGGCGAGCACCGTGCGCGTCCCGAGGTACTCGGCCTCGACGACGTGCTCACCGGGTGCGAGCGAGAGCGTCCACACCGCGGTCGCGACCCCGGGCTCGGTCCGGCCTGCCGGGACGAGCCGGGCGGGTGCGCCCGAGGGTTCGCCGTCCACGATCAGCTGGACCGCGCCGGGGGCGACGAAGGGCACCCACTGCCCGGGCCGGGTCGGGACCGTCGCGCCGGGCGCGGGCCTCAGTCCGCTGCCCAGGGGTGCCGAGAGTGCCGACTCGAGGGTCTCGACGCGTGCCGTGACGACGACCCTGCCGTCGCGACCTGCCTCGCGCGGGGCGACGAGCGCAGTCGTGCTCGCGGCCTCGACCACCTCGACGACCTCGCTGCGCGAGCTGCCGGCCGCAAGGCCCGCCGTGCCGCGGTAGACCGCGAGCAGCTCGTGCTGCCCGACGTCGAGTCGTGGCACGACCACCTCCGCGACCCCGCTCACGAGCGGCGCGCTGCCGAGCGCCCGGCCTGTGGGTCCGTGCGGTCCGGCGTAGAAGATGTCGATCTCCCCGCCACTCGGCTCGGCCGGGGTGTCGGGCTGCACGAGGACGCGCAGCACCGCGTCGGTGCCGACCGTGATCGTGTCCCGGTCGGGCTCGAGCGTGACGGCGGTCCCGGCCTGGCTGACCTCGTGCACAAGCAGGTTGGAGGTCGCGGGCGCCGAGCTCACCGAGCCCGTGAAGCGTGCCTCGAGGGTGCGCGTGCCGACCGCGAGTCCCGTGAGGGGGATCTGCGTACGCGAGTCCTCGAGGGTCCCGCGCGCCCCGGTCGGCTCGCCGTCGGCCCAGATCTCGACCTCGCCCCGCACCGGTCCCGAGGCGGGGGCGACGTGCTCCGCCTCGACCGTGAGGGTCACGGTCTGGCCGAAGCGGGTCGAGGTCGCGTCCTGCGCGAGCGTGAGGTCGACCTGCCCCTGCTCGACCACGTGCGTCACGAGGGTCTCGCTCGGCTCGTGGTGCTCGCTGCCGAGGTAGCGCACGCGGACGGGCCACGTGCCCGCGTCGCGGCCGCCGGGGACCGTGACCTGCGCGGTGCCCGAGTCGAGGGTGACGACCTGTGCCGCCTCCTCGCCGACGGCGATCTCGACCTCACCTGCGGGCACGCCCGCCTCGGGCACGAGCGAGGAGACCTCGACCTCGATCTGGACGTCCTGCCCGAACAGGCTCGGCTCGGGGACGGCGACGACGGCGACCTCGGTCCCCGCGCGCTCGGTCGTCACGGGGACGGGGTCCGACTCCGACTCGGCGAACCAGTCCGAGCCGCGGAAGGTGGCGTGCACGGTGTGCTCGCCGAGGAACGGGGTGGTCGCCACGAGCACGGCCTCGCCCGTGGCGTCGAGGGACGCGGAGCCGAGCAGCTCGGACTCCTCCTCGTCCGGGGACACGGCCCAGAAGTCGACGTCTCCGGTCGCGGGACCGAGCGCAGGTTCGAGCACCGCGACGTGCGCGACGAGCTCGCGCTCCTGCCCGACGACGACGGTCTCGGGCTCGGCCGTGAGGGTCGTGGTGGTCTCGCCCTCGACGATCGCGAGGT
>JAJUHG010000308.1 GCA_029267995.1 Micrococcales bacterium | reverse complement strand
GCGGGCGTCGTCGGGATCCTCGCGGCGGCGCTGTGGCACCCCGTCGTCACGCACGGGATCGGCTCGGTGACGGCGGGAATCATGGCCGTCGCGGGCTTTGCCGCGCTCCTCACGGGGCGCGTGCCGCCGTGGGCGCTCGTCGCCGCGAGCGCCGGACTCGGTGCGCTGCTGCTGTAGTCCGCAGCCATGTGTCGCCCGCCAGCCGCGTTAGTTACATCTAGCCGTCAAGTGTAACTAACGGATAGCCTAGACGCTCAGATACCGATCCGAGGTCCCCATGGCGCGCACCCCCTTGCCTGTTCCACCCGTTGAGGTCGAAGAGCACCACTGGCTCGCGGAGACCGACGGCATGCAGTCGCGCAGCGCCATGGCCCGCGCCTCTGGGCCGTACGAGTCGACCCGCACCCCGCAGATCGCCAACCTCGACCTCACCCTGCCGACCGAGCTCGCTGCCGACGCGGAGGACGCCGCCGCGGCACTCACGAGGTTCAACACCTATGCCAGCTGGCGACTCGGCTCCCACTCGCCCTCGCTCGGACCGATGTCCGCGATCCTCCTGCGCACCGAGTCGGCGTCGTCGTCCCAGATCGAGAACCTCACGGCCGGGGCGCGCGACCTCGCGCTCGCCGAGATCGACGAGACGACGTCGGCCAATGCGAAGCTCGTCGTCGCCAACGTCCGCGCCATGGAGGCCGCGCTCGACCTGGCCGACAAGCTCGACACCAACGCGATCCTGGCGGTGCACGCCGAGCTGCTCGCGAACCAGCCGGGCTGGGAGTCGCACGCCGGCAAGCTCCGCGAGCAGCTCGTGTGGGTCGGCTCGTCGGCGATCACGCCACGTGGGGCCCAGCACGTCGCGCCGCAGCCCGCGGACGTCCCGGACGCGATGGAGGATCTCGTCCGATTCATGCGGCGCGAGGACCTGCCCGTCATCGTCCAGGCGGCCATCGCTCACGCGCAGCTCGAGACGATCCACCCCTTCGTCGACGGCAACGGGCGGACCGGTCGAGCGGTCGTCCACGCCCTGGTGCGCTCGAAGGGTCTCGTCACGGACACCACCGCCCCGATCTCTGCCGGGCTGCTCCGCAACACGGCGGGCTACATCGACGCCTTGACGGCCTACCGCGCAGGTGACGCGCGCCCCATCGTCGAGCGGTTCTCCGAGGCCGCGCGCTTCGCCGCGAGCTCAGGCGCCGAGCTCGTCGACGCCCTCGCCGACGAGCTCGACTCGGCGCTCGATCGGTTGAGCCACCTGCGCAGCGATGCGACGGCGAAGAAGGTCGTGCCGCACCTCGTCGCGCACCCGGTCATCAATGCCGCATTCCTGCAGCGGCGCCTCGCGCTCTCCGGGGTCACCGCGCAGCGCGCCCTCGCTCAGCTCGCCGACGCGGAAGTGCTGGACGAGCGCACCGGGAAGCGCAGGGGACGGGTCTGGCAGCACACCGGGATCATCGACGTGCTCGACGACTACGCCCGCTCGCTCCGACGTCGCTGAGCCAGGTCAACGCGGCACGAGCGCGCGGATAGCGTCGCGCCAGACCTCGACCTGGGCATCGGCGGAAAGCTGGCGCGCCGCGGTATGGGAGGCGCGCTTCCAGCCGGCCACCTCCTCGGGCGTCAGTCCGTCCAGCACCGCGGTGAGCGCCTTGGCCGAGAAGTCCTCCGCGACCGCACCCAGACCGTGCTCGCGCACGAGCCGCGCCATCTCGGGGCTCGGGCCGACGACGACGCCAAGACGTGCCTGGACGAAGTCGAAGAACTTGTTCGGCAGCGCCCACGCGTTGTTGAAGCTCACGGGCGGCAGGACGTGCACGCCGAGGTCGAAGTCGTTGAGCCGGTGCACGAGCTCCGCGTACGGCAGCGCGTCGTGGAGGCGGACCCGGTCCGATCCGGCCGCGAGCGCGCGCAGCTCGGCGAGGTAGCCCGGGTCGTTGGGCACGAGGAACAGGTCGAGCGTCGCCTCAGTGCTTGTCGCGACGGTCGCCTCGACGAGCGTCTCGAGGTGCCGGTTGCGCAACGCCGCACCCGCGTGGACGAGCCGCAGCGGGCCGTCGTCGGGCACGGGCGTGGGCTCGAGGTCGGCGAACGGCGAGGCGTTCGTGACGACGCCGGCCCGGATGCCGAACTCCCGCGCATACTCCTCGGCGATGCCCTGTCCCACCGTCGTCACAGAGTCGGCGCGCGTGACGAAGCGGCGGCACAGCCACCGCATGTAGGGGGCCACGAACCAGCGCCACCGCCGCAGCTCGGTGTTCTGCCTCGGGGCGTACTCGTGCAGGTCGGCGTGCACGCGGGTGCCGTGCTCGAGCGCGAGGGGCACCGCGTCGACGTCATTGGCGAGCACCACGTCGAAGCTTCG
>JAJUHG010000307.1 GCA_029267995.1 Micrococcales bacterium | reverse complement strand
GGGTGGGGACATCGCGGGCGGCCCGCTCGGTGCGCTCGGGCTCGTCTCGCGCCCGACCCTCGTGCGCGACCCCTTCGCGGTCGGGGTGCCGGGGGCGTACCTGTGCTCGGCGAGCGTCCCCCCGGGTCCTGGGGTGCACGGCATGACGGGGCTGCACGCCGCGCGGCGGGCGCTGCGCGAGGTGTTCGGGATCGACCCGCGCGCGGTGTGAAGGGGCTTGCACTCGCCCCGCCCGAGTGCTAACCATGGATTAGCACTCTCAGCGTGAGAGTGACAGAATGATCGAGCCGACCGGTGAGGTCGACGCCGCCGCGGGACCGGACCGCGGACGCCGTCGGTCGTCCGTCGCGGGCACCAGCCGGCAACCCCAAGAGCCACCACGGAGGAACACGCCCTCATGGCAAAGATCATTTCCCACAACGAGGAGGCCCGTCGCGGCATCGAGCGGGGGCTCAACGTCCTCGCCGACACCGTCAAGGTCACCCTCGGCCCCAAGGGCCGCAACGTCGTGCTCGACAAGAAGTGGGGTGCGCCCACGATCACGAACGACGGTGTGTCGATCGCCAAGGAGATCGAGCTCGAGGACCCGTTCGAGAAGATCGGTGCCGAGCTCGTCAAGGAGGTCGCCAAGAAGACCGACGACGTCGCCGGTGACGGCACGACGACGGCGACCGTCCTCGCCCAGGCGCTCGTCCGCGAGGGTCTGCGCAACGTCGCCGCGGGTGCCAACCCGATCGCCCTGAAGAAGGGCATCGAGAAGGCCGTGACGGCGGTCTCCGACCAGCTGCTCAAGCAGGCCAAGGACGTCGAGACCAAGGACGAGATCGCTGCGACCGCGGCCATCTCGGCCGGTGACCTCGCGATCGGTGAGCTCATCGCCGAGGCGATGGACAAGGTCGGCAAGGAAGGCGTCATCACGGTCGAGGAGTCGAACGCGCTCGGCCTCGAGCTCGAGCTCACCGAGGGTATGCGCTTCGACAAGGGCTACCTCTCGGCGTACTTCGTGACCGACCCCGAGCGCCAGGAGGCTGTGCTCGAGGACGCCTACGTCCTGCTCGTCGAGTCGAAGATCTCGAACGTCAAGGACCTGCTGCCCCTGCTCGAGAAGGTCATCCAGTCGGGCAAGCCGCTGTTCGTGATCGCCGAGGACGTCGAGGGCGAGGCTCTCGCGACGCTCGTGGTCAACAAGATCCGCGGCATCTTCAAGTCGATCGCCGTCAAGGCGCCCGGCTTCGGTGACCGCCGCAAGGCGATCCTGCAGGACATCGCGATCCTCACGGGTGGCACGGTCGTCTCCGAGACGGTCGGCCTCAAGCTCGACTCGGTCGGCCTCGAGGTCCTCGGCACGGCCCGCAAGGTCGTCGTGACGAAGGACGAGACGACGATCGTCGAGGGTGGCGGCGACCAGGCGCAGATCGAGGGCCGGGTCAACCAGATCCGCACCGAGATCGAGAACTCGGACTCGGACTACGACCGCGAGAAGCTCCAGGAGCGTCTTGCGAAGCTCGCGGGCGGCGTGGCCGTCATCAAGGCGGGCGCGGCGACCGAGGTCGAGCTCAAGGAGCGCAAGCACCGCATCGAGGACGCCGTGCGCAACGCGAAGGCTGCGGTCGAGGAGGGCATCGTCGCCGGTGGTGGCGTCGCGCTCATCCAGGCCGGCAAGGAGGTCTTCGAGTCGCTCGAGCTCTCCGGTGACGAGGCGACCGGTGCGCAGATCGTCAAGAGCGCGATCGACGCCCCGCTCAAGCAGATCGCCGAGAACGCTGGCCTCGAGGGTGGCGTCGTGGTCGAGAAGGTCCGCAACCTGCCCGTCGGCCACGGCCTGAACGCCGAGACCGACGTGTACGAGGACCTGCTCGCCGCGGGTGTCGCGGACCCGGTCAAGGTCACGCGCTCGGCGCTGCAGAACGCCGGCTCGATCGCCGGTCTGTTCCTGACCACCGAGGCCGTCGTGGCCGACAAGCCGGAGAAGGCTCCTGCCGCTCCGGCCGGTGGCCCGGAGGACTTCGGCGGCGGCTTCTGACCCGCTGAGTCACGCACGTGGGCCGGGCTCCCTTCGGGGGGCCCGGCCCTCGCGCATGTGCGGGGTAGCGTCGAGGCGTGACGGTGCTCATCGACCCTGCGATGTGGCCGCGGCACGGGACCGTGTGGGGCCACCTCGTGAGCGACGACTCGCTCGACGAGCTGCACGCCTTCGCCCGGCTCGCAGGGATCCCGCCGCGCGGCTTCGACCGTGACCACTACGACTACCCCGTCGATCGCTTCGACGAGCTCGTCGCGCTCGGCGCGGTGCCCGTGACGAGCCGCGAGCTCATCCGCCGCCTGCGCGCCTCGGGCCTGCGCGTCCCGGCCCGCGACCGTCGCTGACTCATGGCGGTG
>JAJUHG010000306.1 GCA_029267995.1 Micrococcales bacterium | reverse complement strand
CGTGTTCCACGTGAAGATCGGCATCCGGAACATCGTCATGCCGGGCGCGCGCATCGTGACGATCGTCGTGATGAAGTTGACCGCACCGAGGATCGTGCCGAAGCCCGCGAAGGCGAGGCCGAAGACCCACAGGTCACCGCCGAGCCCCGGCGAGAACGTCGTGTTGGCGAGCGGGGCGTACCCGAACCAGCCGAACGAGGCCGCACCCTTGGGCGTGAAGAAGCCCGCGCACGCGATGAGGCCGCCGAACAGGAAGAACCAGAACGACAGCATGTTCAGACGCGGGAACGCGACGTCCGGGGCACCGATCTGCAGCGGCATGACGACGTTCGCGAAGCCCGCGAAGAGCGGCGTCGCGAACAGCAGCAGCATGATCGTGCCGTGCATCGTGAACAGCTGGTTGTACTGCTCGAGCGACTGCACGACCTGGATCCCCGGCTCGAAGAGCTCGGCACGGATCACGAGGGCCATGACGCCCGCGATGCAGAAGAAGATGAACGACGCGATCAGGTACAGGTGACCGATCGTCTTGTGGTCGGTCGAGGTGATCCACTTGACGACGGTCCGCCCGAGGGTCTGTCGCCGGGGCGCGAGCCCCGGGACCGTGTCGTGCGTGGCAACCATCAGTTCTCACTCCTCGGGGCGTCGTGGAAGTGCTGCTCGCGGCTCAGCTCGAGCTCGAGCGCACCCGTCTGGCCCTTGTCCCGCAGGGCCTGCATCTGCGCGTCGTAGGTCTCGCGGTCGACGACGGCGACGTTGAACAACATCGCCGAGTGCCATGCGCCGCACAGCTCGGCACACTTGCCCGCGTAGACCCCCTCACGCTCGGGGACGATCTGGAACTTGTTCGTGTACCAGGGGATCATGTCCTTCTTGTAGAGGAACGCCGGTACCCAGAACGAGTGGATGACGTCGCGCGAGTCGAGGATGATCTCGACCCGTTCGCCGACGGGCAGGTAGAGGGTCGGGAGCGTCTCCTCGGCGCCGCCCAGACCGATGTCCTCGGCGTGCACGCCGGCCTCGTAGACGTCGTCGTCGAGGTAGTTGAAGTCGAAGCTCCACTGCTTGCCGATCACCTGGACGGTGACGTCGGGTTCCTGGGAGACGTCCTCGATCTCGGCCATGTCGCGCGCGGTGTAGTAGAAGAACACGCCGACCATGAGCAGCGGCAGCACGATGTACATGATCTCGAGCGGGACGTGGTAGCGGAGCTGGACGGGCAGCCGCTCGTCACCCTTGCGCTTGCGGTAGACCACGATGCACCAGATCATCAGGCCCCACGTGATCGCGCCGACGATGAGCAGCGCGATCCACGAGTTGACCCACAGGTCGGTGATCCGACCCGTCTGGTTGGTGACCTGTCCGTCCTCGTAGCCGGGCATCCAGCCGCGACGGACCTCGGGGGAACAGCCAGCGAGAACGACCGCGAGGGCCGTCACGACGCTCAGCAGCCTCGCTGTGCGACGGACCCGGCGGGGGGTGGAAGCCTGCAAGTCCTGACCTCTCCAGTACCGTCCCGCACGGGCGTGCGCGGTGCACGCCTGACCCGGGACCATCGTCCTGTACCGGGCCAGCCTAGCGCCGTTTGCGCGGTCCATCGCCCAGACCGCGCCCGCGCGTCCGCCCGGGTCACGGCGTCCTGCAGGGCGCTAGCGTGAGGGCGTGACCGGCACCACTCCCCCGGGCCCTGCGCAGGCCCCTCGAGCACTCCTCGAGGTCGCGGGCCACAGCCCGTGGCACCCCGCGGCGCGCGAGGCCTTCGCGGCCGTGGTCGAGCAGGGCTGGGCCGACCCTCGACGGCTCGCGAGCGAAGGACGACGCGCCCGGATGCTGCTCGAGGCCGCACGCGAGTCGCTCGCCGCGGGGCTCGGCGCGCGCACCGAGGAGGTGCACCTCACGGCCTCGCACACGCAGAGCCTGCACGCGGCCGTCCGCGCGGTCCTCGCGGGGCGCCGCCGCGTCGGCACCCGGGTCGTCGCGAGCGCGGTCGAGAGGACCGCGGTGCTCGAGGCCGCACGCTTCGCGGGCGAGCTCGAGAAGGTCGGGGTCGACGCGACCGGGCGGGTCGACGCCCACGCGTTCACCGCGGCGCTCTCGCGCGAGGGGGTCGCGCTCGCTGCGCTCCAGCACGCGAACGGCGAGGTCGGGACCCTCCAGCCGGTCCACGCGGTGCACGAGGCGGCCCGCGCTGCCGGCGTGCCCCTGCTCGTCGACGCGGGGGCGAGCGTCGGGCACGTCGCGGTGCCTCACGCGTGGGACCTCCTCGCAGCGGACCCTGGGGACTGGGGCGGTCCGTCGGGGCTCGGCGTGCTCGCGGTGCGCCCCCGCGTGCGCTGGGCGCCGGTCTGGCCGCGCTAGGAGGACTAGTGGCAGCCCGGCG
>JAJUHG010000305.1 GCA_029267995.1 Micrococcales bacterium | reverse complement strand
GCCGTGGCGCGCAGGGCTCGACGGAGGGTTCGTGACCTTGCAGGCCGACGACGGTCCCGCCCCGCGGTACCGGGCCTTCCTCGCAGCGCTGCGCGGGCGTGCGCGCGTCGTGGTCGGGACCCGCGCCGCGGCGTTCGCGCCCGTCGAGCGACTCGGGCTCGCGGTGTGCTGGCAGGACGGCGACGCGCTGCACGCCGAGCTGCGTGCCCCGTACCCGCACGTGCGCGAGGTGCTCGCGATCCGCGCCGAGCACGCGGGGGCGGCGCTCCTGATCGGCTCGTTCTCCCGCTCGACCGCGGCCCAGCGTCTGGTCGAGACGGGCTGGGCGCACCCGGTCGCCGCGACGCGCGCGACGGTCCGCGAGCGAGCTCCCCGCGTACGCGCACTCACGAGCCAAGAGCTCGCGCGCGAAGGAGCGAGCGCCCACGCGCGCATCCCCTCCGCCGCGCACCGTGCGGTGCTCGACGCTCTTGCGCGCGGTCCCGTGCTCGTCCAGGTGCCCCGGCGCGGCTACGTCCCCGTCGTCGCGTGCGCCCGGTGCCGCGCGGTCGCCGGCTGCGCGCGCTGCTCGGGGCCGCTCGGGCTGCGCAAGGACGGCCCCGCGTCGTGCTCGTGGTGCGGGACGCTCGCCCGCGGGTGGCGCTGCTCCCAGTGTGGTGGCGACGGCTTGCGCTCGGTGCGCGTCGGCTCTGAGCGCACCGCGGAAGAGCTGGGTCGCGCCTTCCCTGGCACTCGCGTCCGGCAGTCCGGCTCGGGGCCCGGGGTCCTCGAGGAGGTTCCCGCAGAGCCCGCGATCATCGTCGCGACCCCGGGTGCCGAACCCGTCGCGGAGGGTGGCTACGCAGCGGCCCTCCTGCTCGACGCGGCCGTGTGGACGGGCCGGTGGGGGCTGCACGCGGGCGAGGACGCGGTGCGGCGCTGGTTCGAGGCGGCGGCGCTCGTGCGGCCCGCGGGCGAGGACGGACAGGTGCTGCTCGTGGGCGACGGTGCACCCGTCCCGACCCAGGCGCTCGTGCGGTGGGACCCCGCGTGGTTCGCCGAGCGCGAGCTCGCCGAGCGGCGCGAGCTGCGTCTGCCCCCCGCGGTGCGTGTCGCGACCGTGACCGGGACGCGCGAGGCCGTCGACGCGCTCGTGGGGCGGCTCGAGCTGCCCGAAGGGGCCGAGGTGCTCGGACCCGTCGCGGTCTCGCCCCGCGCGCTCGGACCTGGCGCGGAGCTCGGCGACGGTCTCGAGGCCCCCGTGCGTGTCCTGCTGCGCGTCGGCTACGCGGGCGGGGCACGCCTCGCGGCGGAGCTGCGGGCCTCGCTCGCGGTGCGCTCGGCGCGGCGCGAGGGTGGCGTCGCACGCGTCGTCGTCGACCCGCGAGACATCGACTGAGACGAACCTGCGGGCCGCGGCTCAGCGCGCCGCGGCGAGCCGCTCGGCCTCCGCGCGCATCCCGCGCTGCATCGCGCCGAAGATCACCCCGTGGAACGGTGCGACGGCCCACCAGTACAGCTGGCCCGCGAGCCCCCGGGGATGGAAGGTCGCGAGCTGACGCCGCGTGCTCGACCCGTCCGCCTCGCTGCGCACCGCGAGCTCGAGCCACGCGAGCCCGGGCACGCGCATCTCGGCGCGCAGCCGCAGCATCCGCCCCGGGCGCACCTCCTCGACGCGCCAGAAGTCGACGACGTCGCCGACCTCGAGCCTCCTCGGGTGGCGTCGCCCCCGCAGCAGACCGGGACCGCCGCCGAGCCGGTCGAGCACGCCCCGCACCCGCCACGCAAGCGGCCACGAGTACCAGCCCCGCTCACCACCGACCTCCTCCATGACCTGCCACACGAGCTCGCGAGGGGCGTCGACCCGGGTGCGCCGCTCGTCACGGTAGAGCGAGCCGCCCGCCCAGTCCGGGTCGTCGGGCAGCGGGTCGCTCGGTGCGCCCGGAAGCGACGCGGAGGACCACCGCGTCGCGACGTCGGCCTCCTTGATGCGCTCGAGGGCGAGGCGCACGGCGTCGTCGAAACCGAGCAGCCCGCCGGGCGGGTCGGGCACGTGCTCGGCGACGTCGTGCTCGGAGCACACGACCTCGTGCACGAGCGAGGCGACGAGCGGACGGGCGAGCGGCCCGGGCACGGGCGTCACGAGCGAGACCCACAGGCTCGACAGCCGTGGCGTGAGCACGGGGACGCCGATCACGAGGCGCCGCGGCAGGCCTGCGACCGCGGCGTAGCGGTGCATCATCTCGCGGTACGTCAGCACGTCCGGCCCGCCGATGTCGAAGGCACGGTTGACGTGCGCGGACATGCGTGCGCTCCCGACGAGGTAGTGCAGGACGTCGCGGATAGCGATCGGCTGGATGCGCGTGTCGACCCAGCGCGGGGCGGTCATCGCGGGCAGGCGCTCGGTGAG
>JAJUHG010000304.1 GCA_029267995.1 Micrococcales bacterium | reverse complement strand
GACGAGATCGCGGTCGGCAAGGTCGTCCCGCCCCCGCCCGAACGTCGTCGGTACCGCGCGCAGCCCACCTGAGGACTCAGTCGTCGTCCTTCGGCTCAGGGCCGCACACGATCGCGTCCTGCGGGTTGTAACGCCACGTGTAGGAGGTCCGCTCGACCTCCTCGCCGTCGAGCCGCAGGATGCGCGTGTTGGTCACCTCGAAGCCCGGGTTGCCCGCGGACTGCGGGGTGCAGCCGCTCTGGGTGTTGTAGCGCGTCGTCGGCGGGGTCACGCGCGAGCGCGGCGACTTGATCGTCTCGACCTCGAAGTGCTTCGTGCCCCAGACCTCGACGTAGAGCCGCCCGCCCTTGACGTAGGAGTTCAGCAGCGCGCCGTACGGGGTCGTGTTGCGCCACTTGACGTCAAGCACACCCTCATAGATCGTCGCCTCGCGGCCCTCGGGGTAGCGCGAGAACCAGTAGGAGTGCGGGCGGTGCTCGACATCCTCGAAGCCCGCGAAGTAGGCCGCGTTGAACATCGTCGTGCCCATCTGGGACAGCCCCCCGCCCATGCCCTGCTGGACCACGCCGTTGACGACCACGGTCGAGTTGACGTAGCCGTTCTCGGCTGTGATGGGCCCGATCGTCTCGTTGAGGGAGAACACCTCGCCGGGTCGCACGAGCACGCCGGTGACGAGCTCCGCCCCGCGGACGAGGTTGCCCGTGCGGGCCGCGTCGTTGGTCACAGGCGTGTCGAAGACCGAGACAAGCTCGGTGATCCCGAGCTCCTCGAGGGCCTTGGTGGTCTGCTCGGGGTCGGTCTCGCTCAGCACGATGTTCGCGGTGCGCGGCGAGCCGAGCGCCGCGTTGCGCACCGTGGTCGCGACGTGCTCGGGGTCGAGCCGGGTGCCGGCCTTCCCCGGGATGATCTCTGGCTTGCCGTCGACGAACTCGAAGTGCGCGTCCTCGGCGTCCGAGAGCAGGTCACGGGTGCGCTTGAGGATCTCCTCGACGAGCATCTCGCCGTCGAGCTCGAGCCGCAGGGTCGCCCCGTCCGCGACGATCGTCGCAGCGTCCGTGACGACGTCGGCGGGGAGCTCGGCAACCTGGTCCTCGACCACGACGCCGACCGGTCCGGAGGCGAGCGGCTTCGCGAGCTGGTTCATCGCCCGGTCGGTCTCCTCCTGCGTGATCGCAGGGGCGACCGCGACCGTCGGGAGCTCGATCGGGCGGGGTGCGGTGAGCCATGCGGTCGCGAGCAGCTCGCTCGCGGCGTCCTCGTCGACCGCGACACCGTCCTGCGCCGGGGTCGCGTGCGGGGCACCGTCGGCGAACACGACGCGACCATCGACCGGCTCGGTGAACAGCGCGGTCGCGGCTGCCGCGACGGACTCGCCGAGGAGCACCCGATCGACCTGCGTCACGGGCGGTTGCTCGCCGAGCCCGAAGAGGTGCTGCCAGAGCCGAGCGGGCTCGAGCGTGAAGCCCGTGAGCCCCGCGACCGTCGCGTCCGCGTCGAAGGTGAGCCCGGACTGGGTCGGGTCGACCGTCACGGACCGCTCCCCCGCGGTCACGACGATCGGCTCGCGCGAGAGTGACCCGAGCTCCTCGGTGAGGGTCGCGATCGCGACGTCGGCGTCCTGGCCGCCGATGTCGACGCCCGCGACGACGACGCCGCGCGGCACTCGGTCCGCGAGCGCCCAGCTCGCCGCGACGTAGGCGCCCGCGACGACGACGAGCACCGCGGCGATCGCGCCGAGCACACGGCCCGTGCGACGGCGTGGCTTCTCGGCACCCGCGAAGGCGTCGAGGGGATGGGCCGGCTCGGCGGGTCGTGGTTCCTGCGGCTGCTTCGTGCGCGCCGTGCCCAGGACCGACGAGCGTTCGGGCGTGCTCGGGCGCGCGGGCGGGGCAACCGCGGGCGTCGAGGCCGCGGTGGTCGACGCGGCGGGCGGCGGTGGGTCCGTCACGGGGAGGACCTGGGTCGCGGCGAGCTCGGAGGTCTCTTCGGGCTCGTCGGTCTGGTCGGCCTCAGGCTCGTCCGCGGTGGCCTCCGCCCCTGCCGCCTCGTCCTGTGAACGCTCGTCCTCGGTGGGTTCGTCCTCGGCGGGCTCGTCCTGGGCGGAATCCTCGGCGGGCTGGTCGCGGGAGGCCTCGTCGGACGGCTTGTCCTTGGTGGGCTCGTCCTCGGTGGGCTCGTCCTCGGTGGGCTCCTCGGCGGGCTCGTCCTGGGCGACATCCTCGACGGGCTGGTCGCCAGGGGCCTCGCCGGACGGCTCGTCCCCGGCGTCGCCGTCCGCCTGGTCGTCGTCGCTCGACTCGCCCTCAGCCGGGTCTTCGCCTCGCTCGTCGCCGGGCGCTTCGTCGCTCGGCTCGGCCTCGGCGTCCTCGTCCGACTGCGCGTCGTCGGCCGGCTCG
>JAJUHG010000303.1 GCA_029267995.1 Micrococcales bacterium | reverse complement strand
GTCGCAGATGCCTCCCCGGCCACCGGGTCGACCGGCGGCGCGGCGACCGGCGGCACGCCGTGGCCCGGTGCGGGCGGGACGGGCGCCCCGGGGGCAGCCCCGGGGGCGTAGGTCCCTGCGTCCGCGGCGGGTGCGTAGGTCGCGCCGTCCGCGGTCGCAAGTGCGGGTGCCCCGGCCTCGGCGCCACGGCTCCGGTTGCGCATGACGAGCAGCACGACGATCACGACGAGCGCGAGCACGCCGAGCCCGACCGCGAGCAGGATCCCCAGGGGCAGTCCGGCTGCACCGCCGCTCGCGACCGCCGAGCCGCGCGCGCTGATCTCGTTGCGCTCGCCCATCTTGGGTGTCCACACGACCGTGCGCCCCTCGAGCTCGCCCGTGTGCTCGGCCACGGCGCCCGGGAAGGTGATCGCGATGCGGATGTCGAAGCTGTCCATCATCGCGCCAAGCTGCTCGGTCTCCTCGCCCGTGAGGTCCATCGCACCCGTGACGACGAAGTCGTCGCCGTCGCGCACGATGCTCAGCGAGTCGGCGTCGTCGGACCCGAAGGTCGCGAGGGCGGCACCCGTGAAGTGGGTCGTCGAGCCGACGAAGTCGTCGTCCTCGTACGGCTCGACCCGGACCTCGCCGAGCTCACCGTCGCTGTCGAGGATGTCGGACTGCATCTGCTCGACGAGCGTGTCGGGGTCCTCGCCGCTCATCTCGATGAGCGCCTGGGACATCGCGATCGTCATGTGCCCGTCGACCGTGTCGTCGCCCTGCAGGTCAAGGTTGATGTCCATCTTCACGCAGCCGGCGAGCGCGAGCACGAGCGCTGAGGCGATGCCGAAGGTCTTCACTGCTCTTCGTGTCGTCATCCCGGAACCCTCCCACACCGCGTAGCGGGCGCGCATCACCCGCTCACCGGGTTCACCCGCCCTGGTCAGCGCACCGCGAGGCGCACAGTACGCGTCGCGACGTCGGCCGTGAGGAGCTCGACCCTGACACGGTCGCCCGGCGACGCCGCACCCTCGGCCCGCGCGACGACGGCGGGCTCGGTCACGAGCACCTCGAGCCCGGACCCGTTGGAGTCGACGACGACGGCGTCGAAGACCTCGCCCACCCGGTGCGCGAGCACCGCGGCCTCGACCGCGTCGGTGCACGCCCGGTCGACCGCGCCCGCCCGCTGCCCCGAGGCGGTCATCGCGCCGGGGAGGTCGGCGAGCCGTTCGCGCGCCCACGCTGGCACCTCGCGGCCCGCGCACAGCGCCTCGCACACTGCGAGCGAGAAGCGGTCGACGAGCCGGCGCAGCGGCGCCGTGGTGTGCGCGTAGGGCGCCGCGATCGCGGCCTGGACCGGGTCGGCGGGCGGCTCGCCGTCGAAGGCGGTGTACCCCGAGCCGCGGAAGAGCGAGGTCGCCTCGTGGACGATCGCGAGGTGGCGCGGGTCCTCGCGGTCGAGCGTGCGCAGGAAGTCACCGTACGGGAGGTCCTCGGGCCAGCGGGCACCGAGCGCCTCGGCCTCGAGCCGGAAGCGCGCGATCGCCTCGGGACTCGCGGGCGGCATCGTGCGCAGCACCCCGAGACCACCGTCGAGCATGATCTGCGCGGCTGCGATCCCCACGAGCAGCGAGACCTGCGCGTTCCACTCCTCGGACTCGAGCACGGGGCGCAGCCGCAGCCCGAAGCGTCCCGCCTCGTCGACGTGCACCTCTTGCTCGGGCATGGGCAGGCTCGCGCCACCCCGGGCAGACTCCCGCGCGACGCGCAGCCTCCCGACCTCGCGCAGCAGCTCGAGCGACTCCCCTCCCGTCCCGCCGACGACGGCGTCCTGCACCTCGGCGTAGGTGAGCTGGCTCCTGCTGCGCACGAGGGCGCGCGTGACGCGCGCGCTGCGTCGGGCGCCGTCGTCGTCGAGCTCGACGTCCCACACGAACGCGGGGCGGTCCTCGCCCGGCAGGAGGCTCGCGGCGCCCTCGCTCAACACGGGTGGGTGGAGCGGGACGCGCGTGTCGGGGCAGTAGATGGTCTGGCCGCGCAGCCAGGACTCGTCGTCGACAGGGCTTCGGGGTGCGACGAAGGCGGGCACGTCGGCGATCGCGTAGCGCACGCGGAAGCCGCGGCGGGTGCGCTCGACGTGCACGGCCTGGTCGAGGTCCTTCGCGCCCGGCGGGTCGATCGTCACGAACGGCACGTCGCGCGCGTCGGCCTCGGGCAGGTGCGGGTTGCGGGCCGCCTGCTCGGCGGCGGCGAGCACCTCGGGCGGGAAGGTCGCGCGGACGTCGTGCTCGGCGCGCACGGCGCGGAACGCCGCCGCGAGACCGTCCTGGGCCTCGCGTGCGGGAGGGGTCATCGACGTCGCGCGGGCCACCATGCGAGCAACCTATCGTCCACCCGCCGCCCCCCGCCCCCGCCCGCCGCCGCCCACC
>JAJUHG010000302.1 GCA_029267995.1 Micrococcales bacterium | reverse complement strand
CTTCCCAGGGCGCTGAGTCGTGCTCCTCGAGCAGGGTGATCTCAAGGCCAGCCCTCAGTACGGCCATGACGATCTCGCCGATCCCGTGGTTCCACTCGACCGACCGAGGCTGAGCAACCGCGTCCTCGCCCGCGTAGCTCACTTCTTCGTCCCACACCACACCTTCGGGCTGCTCGAAGTAGGGCAACTCGAGCGCGACCGCCACACTGCCAGGCCCGGTGATCCACGGCTGCTGTGCGCGGTCGGGGTGGTCCTCGGCGACGCGCATCGCCAAGGCCGAACCGAGCACGGGGTGCATGTCCCGGATGAATAGTCGCCCACCCGGCCGCAGCAGCCGCCCGACCGTCTGCGCCCAGCGCTCGATGCTCGGCAACCAGCAGATCGCGCCGATCCCCGTGTAGACGAGGTCGAAGGTCCGCCCACCCAGAGCCTCGGGCGCGGCATACACGTCGGACTGCACGTACTCGATCGACGCCCCCGCGCGCTCAGCCAGACCCTGCGCCTTCTCGAGCGAGGTCCCTGACAGGTCTACCCCCACCACGCGCGCACCGAGCCGTGCGAGCGAGAGAGTGTCCGTCCCGAGGTGGCACTGCAGGTGCACGACGTCGAGCCCGGCCACGTCACCAAGGCGCGGCAGGTCGAAGCGGACCACGTCCGAGAGGTGCTCGGGATCCTCGAGGAACTTCTCGAAGCCGTAGTGCGCCGCATGCACCTCGGCGCGCGCGTCCCAGTTGGTGCGGTTCAGCTCGAGGTAGTCGTCGTTGCCCACGGTCGCGACGCTAGCGCGGTGAACCCGTCGCGAGGAACGGCGGCCGCTCACGGGAGGGCCGAAGGCCACGGCGCGCGGTGCCGCGCGCCGATCAGCTCAGCGGCAGACCTCCGTGCCTTTCGTCCCGGAACGTCCGGCGCCGACGGCGGGATCCTGGCGCCATGGGCACGAAGGTTGCCCGGCCGTCTGGGCTCGACCGAGCACTGAGCTGCGCGGCCCTCGGTATCGCGACCGCAGGGCTCGTCCTGCTGCGGCCCTCGACAACCCTCGGGGTGCGGCTCGCCGAGTGCGCGGTGGTGACCGCCGTCCTCGCGGCGACCCTCACGATCACCACACGGCGAGGGCTCGTGCGGACCTCCGCGTGGGGCGCCGTCGTCGTCGGGTTCGCAGGAGCTGTCGCGATGGCGACCCTTCTCGGGGACGCCGTAGTCTCGGCGCGCAGCGTGATCGGCGCGGTCGCGAGCACAGTGGGTCTCGCCGCGGCCCTGACGCTCACCGGATCGGGGGTCGCGGCGTTGTGCCGGAGCACGCGCCCGCGCCACAGGTGGCTCGCCGTGCCCGTCGCACTCGTGCTGCTCCAGCTGGTGGCCCAGCCCATGGTCGTGGGCGTGCTCGCGTCCGCGCGGCACCCGATCCCCGCACCGGACCTCACACCCGCGAGCCGCGGCCTCGCGTTCGAGGACGTCCGGCTCACGACGTCCGACGGCGTCACGCTCGGGGCCTGGCACGTGCCCGCCGACGGCGACGCCGCGATCGTCCTGCTGCACGGGGCCGGGACCACGCGCGTCTCGACGCTCGCGCACGCCGAGGTGCTGCACGGCTGCGGCTACGGGGTGCTCATGGTCGACGCGCGCGGACGCGGGGACAGCGGCGGCCTACCGATGGAGCTCGGGTGGTTCGGGGAGCAGGACGTGCGCGCGGGTGTCGATGCGCTCGCCCAGCGGTACGAGCGCGTCGGGCTCGTGGGGCTGTCGATGGGTGGGGAGCAGGCGCTCACCGCGGCGGCGCACGACGAGCGGGTGCGGGTGGTCGTGGCCGAAGGGGTCGGTGTGCGGACCGCCGCCGATGTCCCTGACCCGGGCGCCCTCGAACGGTTCGTCACCGCGATCGGCACGGGGATCGCGGACATGCTCTCCGCCGCTCACCCGCCCGAGCCGCTGCGGGACGCCGTCGGGCGCCTCGCGCCCCGGCCCGTGCTGCTGATCGCGGGAGGAGGTGAGCAGCGCGAGGCCGAGTGGCTCCGCGAGGCGGCACCGGACGCCGTCGTCGTCGAGCACCGCCCGGGGTTCCCGCACACGGGTGCCCTCGCGCGCGACCCGAGCTGGTGGCGCACGACCGTGTGCGGGGCGCTCGACGGCGCGTTGCGCTGAGAGGGCTGGCAGGCACTCCGTCCGCTTTGACCGAAGCGTCCGAGTCTCCAGTCCGCCGTTCGAGCGATCTTCCGCGAGAAACGGACACGAGGTTCCATTCTTGTGGTTAACGTGCGTCGACCTTGCCCGCAGCCCGGGCTGGTCGACCACCCGCAGCCGTGTTGTGAACCCGAGGTACTTCCCGCATGAGGCCGACCCGTCCCCGCCGTGCCGCCCTTGTGGTGCTTGCCGCACTTCTCGCGCTCCTCGCCCCCGTCGCCCCTGCGATCGCCGATGGCG
>JAJUHG010000301.1 GCA_029267995.1 Micrococcales bacterium | reverse complement strand
GGGCGTCGAGAACATCCTCACCAGGTATGTCGCCGAGCAGCGCGAGCTGTTCGCACGGATCAGCCCGGACGCCCTCGAGCTTGCCGACGCGATCGAGTCGATGGTCTCGGGCGGCAAGCGGCTGCGGCCCACGCTGTGCTACTGGGCGTTCCGTGCGCACGGCGGCCAGGCCGAGGGGGAGGTCGCCCAGACCGTCGTGCACGTCGGCGCGGCGCTCGAGCTCTTCCAGGCGGCAGCCCTCTTCCACGACGACGTCATGGACGCCTCCGACACGCGCCGCGGCCGTCCGACGGCGCATCGCGCGTTCGCCGCGCGGCACACCGAGCACGGGTGGACGGGCGACCCCGAGCGCTTCGGCGAGTCGGTCGCGATCCTCCTCGGGGACCTCGCCCTGACTGCGAGCGAGACCGAGTTCGCCCGCGCGGTAGCGCCGCTCGACGCGGAGGTGGTCGCTGCGGCCCGCGAGGTCTTCGACCTCATGCGCACCGAGGTCACGGTCGGTCAGTACCTCGACGTGCTCGCCCAGGCGCTCCCGTGGGGCGAGGATCCTGTCGCGGACGAGGCACGGGCGCGGGAGGTCATCGTCGCGAAGTCTGCGCGCTACTCGGTCGAGCTCCCGCTCGTGCTCGGTGCCGCGCTCGCGGGGGCCGGGGCCCGGGCCCGCGAGGGCATGCACGGCTTCGGCGCCCCGCTCGGCGAGGCCTTCCAGCTCCGCGACGACGTGCTCGGGGTGTTCGGCGACCCTGCCGTGACGGGAAAGCCTGCCGGGGACGACCTGCGCGAGGGCAAGCGCACCGTCCTTGTCGCCCGCGCGATGGCCCGGGCGAGCGCCGAGCAGCGCGCCCTGCTCGCGGGGAGCCTCGGGGACCGCTCGCTCGGCGAGGCGCAGGTTGCCGAGCTCGCGCGCATCCTCACCGAGACCGGCGCGGTGCGCGAGGTCGACGAGCTCATCGACACCTTGCTCGCGACCTCGCTCGAGCGACTCGACGCGCTCGACCTCGTGACCCCCGGGGCCGACGTCCTGCGCCGGCTCGCGCGCGCCGTCGTCGACCGCGAGGCCTGAGGCTAGAACAAGGACTGCGCGGCGCGCCGTACGGGGGCCTTGCGGCCAGCCCGCATCGCCTCGAGCGGCGTCGTGCCGAGCTCCTCGGAGGGCGTGAAGACCCACTCGATCACCTCGGACTCGTCGAGTCCTGCGTCGAGCAGGAGCGTGATCGTCCCGCGCAGCGCGGGCACGACGGCCCACGTCGCCGCTTCGTGGCCCGCGGGGGTCGTCGCGACGAGGAAGTCCGCGGGGACCGAGAAGATCCCGCGCTCCCCGACCCGCACCCCCACGAGCCAGTGCTCGGCGAGCAGCCGACGGACCTTGCCGGCGTCGATCGAGAGCCGCTCGGCGAGCTCGGGAACGGTCAGCCAGGCGGGGACGAGGTGCTCGACGGATGCCACGGCGACCAGCGTACGCAGGCTCGAGCACCCTGCGCTTCACCCGATCGGCGCAGCGCCACCACTTCCCCGCCGGAAGAGCGTGCGGTACGTTCAAGTTCTGTCACTTGAGTCACACCAGCCACACCAGTCACACGAGGATCGCCATGACGCAGCACGACACCGGCCGGATCAAGGTCGTCACGGGGACCGGGGTCACCCTCGCCCTCGCCGCGGCCTCGGTCGCGAGCGCGAGCAGCGCGAGCGCGCACGAGCAGCACCACACGGTGCGCAAGGGCGAGACCGTCTCCCACCTCGCCGCGCGCACCGGGGTCTCGGTCGCCGCGATCGCGCGTGCGAACGACCTCGCCGACCCGTCCCGCATCTACGCGGGCCAACGGCTCGTGATCCCCGGCCCCCAGACGGCGAGCACGAAGGCCTCGGCGCGCACGTCGAGCGCGACGAGCACGTCGACCCCGCGCACGGCCGTGCACACCGTCGTCTCGGGCGACACCGTCTCGCACCTCGCGTCGCGCTACGGCGTGAGCATCGCCGACATCGTCAAGGCCAACGGCCTCGACTCGCGCGCCTTCATCCGCGTCGGCCAGAAACTCACGATCCCCGGCACCACGACGACGTCCGCACCCAAGAAGACCACGACCACCTCGAAGAAGTCGAAGAAGGCCACGGCGTCCTACACGGTCGCCGCGGGCGACACCGTCTCGGCGATCGCCACCCGCTTCGGCGTGCGCATCGCCGACATCGTCAAGGCCAACGGCCTCGACTCGCGCGCCTTCATCCGCGTCGGCCAGAAGCTCACGATCCCCGGGACCACGACGACGTCCGCACCCAAGAAGACCAAGACCACGTCGAAGAAGTCGACGACGTCGTCGGCGTCCTACACGGTCGCCGCGGGCGACACCGTCTCGGCGATCGCCGCCCGCTTCGGCGTGCGCATCGCCGACATCGTCAAGGCCAACGGCCTCGACTCGCGCGCCTTCATC
>JAJUHG010000300.1 GCA_029267995.1 Micrococcales bacterium | reverse complement strand
GGTCGTCGTCGTCGTGGGGGAGCAGGTGCCCGAGCGGCTCGTGAGCCGCGGCCCCCGGGTCGGTGTCGCGGGCGCGGGCGACCTCGCGGCGGCCCTCCCGTACCGCCTGTGGGTCTCGGGCGACCCGCACGTCTCGGCCTTCCGCCCCTGACCGAGCGCCCGCGGCGCGGTCCGCCGGGGCCGAGGGGCGGAAGGATGCGGCCGCCGCGCCGGGCACGGTGCAGACTGTCGGGAGCAAGTCCGACCTCGTCCCAGGAGCAGGCAAGTGGCCCACGTCCTCGACGAGCTCGCGTGGCGCGGGCTCATCTCCCAGCACACCGACCTCGACGCGCTGCGCGCGGCGATGGACGCGGGGCCCATCACCTACTACTGCGGCTTCGACCCGACCGCGCCGAGCCTGCACCACGGTCACCTCGTGCAGCTCCTCGTGCTGCGGCACCTGCAGCGTGCAGGACACCGTCCGATCGCGCTCGTGGGAGGGGCGACCGGGCTCATCGGCGACCCGCGGATGTCGGGCGAGCGCGTGCTCAACACGAAGGAGACCGTCGCCCAGTGGGTCGAGCGGCTGCGCGAGCAGGTCTCGCGCTTCCTCGACTTCGAGGGGGACGACCCCGCCCTGCTCGTCAACAACCTCGACTGGACCGGGGAGCTCACGGCGATCGACTTCCTGCGCGAGGTCGGCAAGCACTACCGGCTCGGGACGATGCTCGCGAAGGAGACCGTCGCGCGCCGGCTCGCGAGCGAGGAGGGCATCTCCTTCACCGAGTTCAGCTACCAGATCCTGCAGGGCTACGACTTCCTCGAGCTGTTCCGGCGCTACGGGTGCGTCCTGCAGACGGGCGGCAACGACCAGTGGGGCAACCTGCTCTCGGGCGTCGAGCTCGTGCGTAAGGCCGAGCAGCAGACCGTGCACGCGATGACGACACCGCTCATCACGAAGTCCGACGGGACGAAGTTCGGCAAGACCGAGGGCGGGGCCGTGTGGCTCGCGCCCGACATGATGACGCCGTACGCCTTCTACCAGTTCTGGCTCAACACCGACGACGCCGACGTCGTGCGCTTCCTGAAGATCTTCACCTTCCGCTCGCGCGAGGAGATCGCCGAGCTCGAGGCAGCGGTCCAGGAGCGGCCCGCGGCGCGTGAGGCGCAGCGCGTGCTCGCCGAGGACGTCACGACCCTCGTGCACGGTCCTGAGGCGGTCACGAGCGCGGTCGAGGCGAGCCGGGCGCTCTTCGGGCGCGGTGCGCTCGAGCAGCTGGACACCGAGACGCTCTCCGCGGCGGTCGCCGAGCTCCCGCGTGCCGAGGGGCGCCTCGGCGATCCTCTCGTCGACCTGTTCGCCGCCTCGGGCATCGTGGGGAGCAAGGGAGAGGCGCGTCGCGCGGTCGCCGACGGCGGCCTGTACGTCAACAACGTCCGCGTCTCCGACGCGGAAGAGCAGCTCGCGAGCGGACACCTCATGCACGGGCGTTGGACGCTGCTGAGGCGCGGTAAGCGCACCCTTGCGGTGGTCGACGTCAAGGACTGAGCCGATCCTGCCGACCCCCGCACTCGGGTGTGTCTGCCCAGGTCACCCCCGAAAAACGGGGGGTGACGCGGGTCACGCCGGACGGATTTGACGAGGGGGGTGGCGAGCCGTAAAGTTCTTTCTCGTCACCCCGCAGGGAGCACCGGACACCGAGGATCGAACCTCGTGGCTGGTCCCGCGAGGAAGACCTCCCGGAACACTCCGAACGGACAGGATTCCTGCCCGGTTCTGGAGCGTGCCAGGAGCGCCGGACGGCCCCTCATGCCGACCGACACGCCCAGCAGGGCGAGTTGACTCGGAGGGATCGGATGGCTAAGGTAGAGAAGTTGCCCCGAGACGGAACGAGAGTTCCAGAACGGTGCGCGCTCGTTCCTTGAGAACTCAACAGCGTGTCAGGTAGTTGATGCCAAGTGCGTCTGCCTGCGTCTAGCAGCTCCCTTCAGGGGGCCGGCGAGGCGTAGGTCAGCGCGAAATATCACTTGGCTATACCGAGGTAGTTCCGGCCCCGTCCGGAGTGCCTCGGATGGTCAGGTTCAGATGGTCCGCCCTTCGTCAGCGGGGGACGGACCGCTTCGTGATGTCGGTTGCCGCTCGACCTCGGTCGCTGCGGTGCCAATAAACATTTACGGAGAGTTTGATCCTGGCTCAGGACGAACGCTGGCGGCGTGCTTAACACATGCAAGTCGAACGGTGAAACAGGAGCTTGCTCCTGCGGATCAGTGGCGAACGGGTGAGTAACACGTGAGTAACCTGCCCCAGACTCTGGGATAACCATGAGAAATCGTGGCTAATACCGGATACGAGACGCGTACGCATGTGCAGCGTCTGGAAAGATTTATCGGTCTGGGATGGACTCGCGGCCTATCAGCTTGTTGGTGAGGTAACGGCTCACCAAGGC
>JAJUHG010000299.1 GCA_029267995.1 Micrococcales bacterium | reverse complement strand
TACGTCGTGGTGGGCGAGACCGCGGTGCGCGCCGAGACGGGCGTGACCGTCGTCGTGGCCGAGCCGTCGAGGGTCGCCGTCGGCGAGGCTGCGGGGGTCGCGCTCGGGCTCGCGGCGTCGCTCGGGGCACCGCTCGGCGTCCCGTCGAGCTGGACCGAGTCCCACTCGGGCCCCTCACCGTTGCCCGCGGCGAAGGGGCCGACGCCGAGCGCAGCGCTGCCGCCGACGCCGATCACGCCGAGGGATCCGACCACGAGCCACGTCGTGCGGTTGGGGAGCTTCATCTTCGTCCTTCCTCGGGCCTGTGCCCAGATGTCCTCCTCCTACGACACCGCAGACAGGTGAGATCCCGAGGAGAGATCGATGAGAGAGCTCTCATCTACCCGCGGGGCTGCGAGTCGCCCCGGCCGAGCGCGAGGTTGAGCGCGGTCTGCTCCGCGAGGCGCGGCGCACCGATGATCGTCCACAGCTCGCGCAGCGCGGCGTCGTCGAGCCACGCCTCGGCGCGCTCGAGCCGCGAGCGCGCCTCGTCCTTCGACCGTGCCCCCGCGACGAGCGAGAGCACGACCCCCGCGGTGCGCAGCCGCAGCGCGACGGGGTCGACGACGCGGTCGAAGGCCGCGAGCCACCGGTCGACCGTCGCGGGAACGTGCGGGTAGACGTCCGGCGCGAGCCCCGGCAGCACGTCGAGGTGGCCCAGGAGGCACGCGAGGTCGTCGACCCGCGAGCCGGGACCGGCGGTGTCGACGTCGAGCAGCCCGACGACCTGCCCGTCACGCACGAACAGCTGGGCCTCGTAGAAGTCCCCGTGCGTCGGGACGACGGGCCCGAGGTCCGCATGCTCGGAGCCGGTCTGCACGCGCGCGACGGCGGCCGCGATGCGCTCGGCCTCCTCAGGCAGCGCCGCCTGAGCGGCCTGTCCGTGGTGGGCGATGCGGTCGGTCCACGCGGGGCGCCGCTTGAGCTCGAGGAGCGTCGCAGGGAGGCGGTCGAGCACCTCGACGAGGCGCATCGGGTCGAGGTCCGCCGCGCCGTCGGCCGCGAGCGCACTCGCGAGCGGGGTCCCGGTCAGCTCGTCGAGGACGACGAGCCCGCGCGCGTCAGCGAGGTGCACGCGCGGTGTCGGCAGGCCGGCCTCGGCGAGCAGGGCGTGCCGCGAGCCGATCGCCTCGACCTGGCTCGGGCGCACGACCTTGAGGTACCACGTGGCCCCCGCGGTGCGCACGCGCAGCACCGCGCGCCGGGTGGGCCGGTAGGCGAGCAGCTCGAGCTCGACGCCGTCGGCGACGTCGGCGAAGCCCGCGGCCGCGAGGAGCGGGGCGACCTTGGCCGGGTCGCACGCGACCTCGAGCGCGGGCAGCTCGGGGTCGAGCGGGTGGCGCCACGCGAAGACCGTCGTCGTGCCGTCCGACAGCTTCGCGGCGCGGCCTGCCGCGACCGACTCGTCCGAGAGCTCCGCGGTGCTCAGCAGGAGATAGTCCGAGCGCTCGCCCTGGGGCGTCACGTAGCTCACGGTGTAGCCCACGGTCACCCCCGCGCCGGGCCGGTGGTGCAGCTCGTGGACGGCCCACTCGACGAGCTCGGCGCCGTCCTTCGCGAGCGCTGCGCGCAGCATCTCGCCCGCACGCGGACCGGTCAGCAGCGCGAGGGCCGCGCGCTCCTGCGCGGCGACGGACTCGGGTGCTCCGCCGCTCACGCGCGCGGCGGCGGGCAGCGCGGCGGCGGCGACGGGATCGACGGCGTGGTGACTCACGACCCAAGCGAACCATGTTGTGCCGACGGGTGCCGTGAGAAGTCCGTGAGAGACCTCTCACCGTGGGGCAGACTCGGGGCGTGCGTGACCTCGCGACGCTGCCCAAGGCACACCTGCACCTGCACTTCACGGGATCGATGCGACCCGCGACCCTCGCCGAGCTTGCCGAGCTGCACGGCATCCGCCTGCCCGAGGCGCTGCGAGCCGACGACGAGGGCGCGCTCGACCCCGTGCGCCTGCCTGCGACCGAGCGCGGCTGGTTCCGGTTCCAGCGCCTGTACGACGCGGCGCGGGCGTGCGTGCGCTCGGAGGCCGACATGCGGCGCATCGTCGCCGAGGCGGCCGAGGACGACGCCGCGGAGGGCTCGGGGCGCCTCGAGATCCAGGTCGACCCGACCTCCTACGCCCCCTTCGTGGGCGGCATCACCCCCGCGCTCGAGATCGTGCTCGACGAGGCACGGGCCGCGAGCGCGCGCACGGGCGTCGAGGTCGCCGTCGTCGTCGCGGCCTCGCGCATGCGCCACCCGCTCGAGGCGCGCACGCTCGCCCGGCTCGCGGCGCAGTACGCGGGCGAGGGGCCGGGCGAGGTCGTCGGCTTCGGGCTGTCGAACGACGAGCGACGCGGCGAGACCCCGGAGTTCGCCGCGGCGTTCCGCATCGCGCGCCGGGCCGGGCTCGCCGCGGTCCCGCACGGCGGGGAGCTGCTCGGGGCGG
>JAJUHG010000298.1 GCA_029267995.1 Micrococcales bacterium | reverse complement strand
CTCCCCCGCGCCCCCACCCCTACCCCCAGTCCCCAGCCCCCCCCGCCGAGTTGGGCAGCCCCCACCGAAATCCGCAGGTGCACCTGCCGACCTCGGTGGCGGGTGCCGAGCACCGCGGGTGCTTCTGGTGGCCAGAGAGACGGAGGGCCAGATCGACAGCGCACCCAGCTTCTCCGCCGAGGAGGCCGCCGCAGCCACGAACGCGCGGATCGACATGTTCATGGTCCCCACCGAGGTCGAGCGCTTCGTGGCCCTGCTGACCGCGGCGGCCGAGTCGGGCGCGATGCCCACCGAGCGGGTCGACGTCGGGGACGGCCGCCCCAGGCTGTGGCCGTTCGGGGCAGGGGTGGTCGACTAGGGGACGAGCGCGACGTCGGTCCCGCTCGCGGTGATGAGGAAGCCGCCCTCGACCACCGTGACGTCGTCGAGCACCATGCGCTCGGGCAGTGCGTCGACCTCGACGCGGAAGTTCTCGAGCACGTCCACGAGCCCTGCGGGCAGCTCGCTCGCGGGGACTGCGATGCCGCCGACCTCGACCGAGTCGAGCCGCACGACGACGGCGCGCCCGTCCGCCTCGGGCGTGGCTCGCACCGTGAGCGGCATGCCGAGCACCTCGCTGCGCACGACGACGAACCCCTCGGAGAGCTCGAGCTCGGCGGTCAGCGCCTCGAGCGGGACGAGCCCGCGGAAGGTCACCTCACGCGTCGTGTGCGGCTCGGCGACGTCGACGTCGCGCAGCTCGACGACGACGTCCCGCAACGGCACGTCCCCGACGGTCGCCTCGGCCGCGCGCAGCTCGACCACGGCGATCGTCCCACCCGCGAGCTGGGGGAGGAAGGTCACGCCCGGGATCGTCACCTCGGGCTGCTCGGCGAGGTCGAAGGTCTCGGCGGTCTGCTGCGCGATCCGATCCTCGGTCTGCCCGCGCACGAGCACGTCGGCGGCCACGGCTCCCCCGGCAAGGAGCACGACCACGACGAGGAACCACACCACGCGACGCACCCGGACGAACCTACCTGCTGCCGGGTGCACCCGCCCCGGGTGAGAATGGCTCCCACGCACCGAGAGGGGGACCGTGCCTTCGAGACGACGCCACCGGCGCAAGTCGCTCGCCGCCGAGCCGGCGGCCCCTGCGGCGCGCCGGATCCAGTCGGCCTCGGACGCGCACGCCCTTGCCCGTGAGCTGCTCTCGGAGGATCGGGAGCGGCCCGTGGTCGTCGTGACGGTCCCGCGCGAGCACGAGGACTCGCACATCGACGCGGACCGGGTCGCGCGTGAGGTCACCGGGCTCGCGGACGTCGTCGTGCTCGCGACCCAGGACGCGACGTGGGCGCTCTCGCGGCGCCTCCCGGACCGTTCGCAGGTGTACGGCGGGGCGGGCCGGGTGTACCCGGTCGGCACCGCGTGGACCGAAGCGCCGCACCTGGCGCCGCTCGCCTTCGCGTACTCCGCGGAGGACACCGAGCAGGCGACCCGCAAGCTCGTGTCCGACACGCTCGCGATCCTCGGCCGGGACCGTGAGGACGAGCCGCCAGCGACGAGCCAGCCGCTCGTGACGGGCACGGTCTCGCAGCTCGTCGCCCCGTCGCGCGCGCTCGTGACGCTCGACGACGGCGGCGTCGCCTCGGTCATGGCCGAGCTCACGGTCGCGGGGGTCACGATCGACGGGCTGCTCGCGGTCGGTCAGCGGGTGCGCGGGCGGCACGACGCGGACAACCGGCTGCTCGACCTGCGCGGCGAGCTCGTCGCGACCGAGGTCGCGCTCGCGGGGCTCACGCGTGGCGACGTGGTCCCGGTGCGCGTCGCGAGCGTCGGCGACGACGCGGTCAAGGTGCTCGTGCACCCTGCGCTCGCCCGCACCGTCCCGCGCGAACGGGTCACCTCGAACCCGATCGACTCCTTGCGCTCGCTGTTCTCCGAGGGGGAGGTCGTCGCGGCGCGGGTCGCGTGGATCGAGGACGCTCTGCCCCAGCTGCGTCTCGACGACGTCGACGACGACGACCCGGTCGTCCCCGCGCCCGCCCTCTTGCCGTGGGGGCCGCCGTGGCTCACGCTGCCCGAGCCTCCGGGCGAGCTCGCACCCGTGTCGATGAACGGTGCGCCGCCCGCGAGCGAGCTCGAGGTCGCCGCGTCCGACGACGGCGCGCCGTCCGAGGAGCCGTCCGAGGAGCACGCCTCGACCGAGCGCACGCCGCGCGGGGCCGCGCGGACCCTGAGTCTTACGGTCGACGCGCTGCGGGCCCGGCTGCTCATAGAGAACGCCCGACTCCAGGCGAGCGAGCTCGAGCGGGACGAGGCGGTGCGCCGCGCACGGGAGATCGACCTCGAGCTGCAGGCGGCGCGCGAGGAGCTCCAGGCGATGCGCACGCGGCTGCGCAATCAGGGGCAGCAGCTCGCGAAGGAGCGCGAGGTGCGTGTCGCGGAGCGTCGTGCGCTGCGCTCGGGGCGCGGGGCCGAAGCCGGGACCGTGG
>JAJUHG010000297.1 GCA_029267995.1 Micrococcales bacterium | reverse complement strand
GGCGCGACGGGCTGAGGTGCGACCGGTGGGGGCGTGGCGTGCGCGGCCCCCGGCGCCGTTGCCGCGGCACCGGCCGGAACTGCCCCGAGCCCGCCCCGTTCGAGGCGCTCGAGGCGCGCGGCGAGGCCCCGGGCGTCGTCGTCGGCGGCGGGGAGCAGGAGGCGCGCGACGAGCAGCTCGAGCTGGAGGCGTGGGGAGGTCGCCCCGGCCATCTCGAGCAGGGCGTCGTTGACGAGGTCGGCCGCACGGGACAGCTCGGCGGGACCGAGGTTGCGGGCCTGGGCCTGCATGCGCTCGAGCTGGTCCGCAGGCAGCTCGCTCATCGCGGCCGTCCCCGCGTCGCCCGCAGCCGCGAGCACGATGAGGTCGCGCAGGCGCTCGAGGAGGTCCTCGACGAAGCGCCGCGGCTCCTGCCCGGTCGAGATGACCTGGTCGATCACCCGGAACGCGCTCGCGCCGTCGCCCGCGGAGACCGCGTCGACGACGTCGTCGAGCAGCGCGCTCGAGGTGTAGCCGAGCAGCGCGAGGGCGCCCTCGTACTCGATCGTCTGACCGCCCGCGAGGAGCTGGTCGAGCACCGAGAGCGCGTCCCGGAACGAGCCGCCCCCCGCGCGCACGACGAGCGGCAGGACGCCCGGGCCCACCGTGATGCCCTCGGCCTCGCACAGCTCGGCGAGGAAGGGAGTCATGACGTCGGGCGGGACGAGGCGGAAGGGGTAGTGGTGCGTGCGAGAGCGGATCGTGCCGATGACCTTGTCCGGCTCGGTCGTCGCGAAGATGAACTTCACGTGCTCGGGCGGCTCCTCGACGATCTTGAGCAGCGCGTTGAAGCCCTGCGAGGTCACCATGTGGGCCTCGTCGAGGATGAACACCTTGAAGCGGTCGCGCGCGGGGGCGAAGGTCGCGCGCTCACGCAGGTCGCGCGCGTCGTCGACGCCGCCGTGCGAGGCGGCGTCGATCTCGACGACGTCGAGCGAGCCCGGGCCGCCCCGCGCGAGCTCGACGCACGAGGGGCACTTCCCGCACGGGGTGTCGGTGGGCCCCTCGGCGCAGTTGAGGCAGCGCGCAAGGACGCGCGCCGACGTCGTCTTCCCGCACCCGCGCGGGCCGGAGAACAGGTAGGCGTGGTTGACCCGGCCGCTGCGCAGGGCCTGCTGCAGGGGGCCGGTCACGTGCTCCTGGCCGACCATCTCGTCGAACGTGTCGGGCCGGTAGCGGCGGTACAGCGCAGTGGTCACAGGAGAACCCTAGGCGGCGCGACCGACGCGCGGTACCGCGTGTGGAGACTCGCCGCTCCTCGCCATGACGGGCTCCCGGCCACGCTCATGGGCGCACCGCCGGGCGCACGTCGGTGTGCGTGAAGTCGTCACCGACGAAGAGCAACGGCGCACGCCGCTCTGCTGCGAGCGCGTAGGCGAAGCAGTCCCCGAGGTCGAGGCTTGCTGGATGACCGCTGCCCCGGCCGAAGTCGCGATACGCCTCACGCGCGAGCCGAGCGTGCTCCTGCGAGAAGGGCGCGACACGGATCCCCAAGGTCTCGAGCAGCGCATCGAGGCGACGTCGGTCCTCGGGCGACGAACGGCGGTCGAGGACGGCGTACAGCTCGACGAGCGTGGGAGCGGCGATCTCGACAGAGTCCTCCGCGAGCAGCACGTCGACAAGCGCCTCGTGGCCCGGCTCTCCGAGAAAGATGGCAACGAGGGCTGAGGTATCGACGATCACTTCGGCAGTCCGGCGTCGTCGTAGAGGCCTCGCTCTGCCTCGAGGATCGCCGCTCGAACCTCAGGAGTCACACCTCGATGGATCTCGCCGAGGAGCATGTCGACCCGGGCCCTTCGAGAGTCGCCGCCCCCCGCGTCGGCCTCGATCTCCTGGAGCCGCCGCACGACGGCCTCCTCGACCGCGCTCGTCTGGGACTGGCCGGTCCGCTCAGCGAGCTCGCGGACAAGAGCGTGCGTCCTCTCGTTCTTGATGTTGAGCGACATGACTGGATTCTACCGTGACACCCTCTGCTTCTACCATGGGTAGATCCCGGGGGTCGGCGCCCCCTACCGCCGCAAGAACCTGCGCGCGACCGTGTTCCCCACGAGCTGGGCGAGCTGGACGATCACGACGATGATCGCGACCGACACGAACGTGACCTCCCAGTTGAAGCGCTGATAGCCGTGCCGGATCGCGAAGTCCCCGAGACCGCCGCCCCCGATCAGCCCGGCCATCGCGGACATGTCCGTGACGCCGATGAACAGGAACGTGAACGCGAGCACGAGCGGGCCGAGCGTCTCGGGGATGATCACCGTACGGATGATCCGCAGCCGCGAGGCGCCCATCGAGCGGGCCGCCTCGATCACGCCGGGGTCGAGCGCGACGAGGTTCTGCTCGACGAGCCGCGAGAACGCGAACGAGGCCATGATCGACATCGGGAAGATGACGGCCTCGGTCCCGATCGACTTGCCGACCACGACCATCGTGAGCGGCCAGATCGCGGTGATGAAG
>JAJUHG010000296.1 GCA_029267995.1 Micrococcales bacterium | reverse complement strand
GAGTCGCAGGTCGCGCTCACACTGCGCATCGTGAGCTCGCTGACCACCGAGGAGATCGCGCGCCTCCTGCTGGTCCCCGTCCCGACCGTCCAGGCCCGCATCACGCGCGCGAAGAAGACCCTCGCCGCGGCCCGCGTCCCGTTCGAGACGCCCGAGCAGGACGCGTGGGGCGAGCGCCTCGGCGCGGTGCTCGGCGTGGTCTACCTCGTGTTCACCGAGGGGTGCGCGGCGACCTCGGGCGAGCGGTGGATCCGCCACGAGCTCGCGGACGAGGCGCTGCGCCGGGCTCGTGTCCTCGCGGGGCTCGTGCCGCGCGAGCCGGAGGTGCTCGGCCTGCTCGCGCTGCTCGAGCTGCAGGCGGCCCGGTTCGCGGCGCGCACCGGGCCGGGCGGGGAGCCCGTGCTGCTCGCCGACCAGGACAGGTCGCGCTGGGACCACGCGCAGATCAGGCGGGGCCGGGACGCGCTGCGCCGCGCGGGCGAGCTCGGGCGCGGGCTCGGTCCGTACGGGTTGCAGGCGGCGATCGCCGAGCAGCACGCGATCGCGCCGGGCGTCGAGGAGACCGACTGGGCGCGCATCGTGCTGCTCTACGAGGCGCTCGGCCGGGTCGCGCCGAGCCCCGTGGTCGAGCTCAACCGGGCGGTCGCGGTCTCGCGGGCCGCGGGCCCGCAGGAAGCCTTGGCCCTCGTCGAGCGGATCGCCGACGACGACGCCCTCGCCGGCTCGCACCTCGTGCCGAGCGTGCGCGGCGAGCTGCTCGCCCAGCTCGGGCGCACGGGTGAGGCACGCCAGGAGCTGCTCGTCGCGGCCGAGCGCGCCCGCAACGAGCGCGAGCGGGCGGTGCTGCTCGCGAAGGCTCGGGCGCTGTGAGGTCGGGCCGCGCCGAGGTGCGCCGCGAGCTGCCGCTCGCTGCGCACGAGGCATGGGACCTGCTGACCGACGTGCACAACCACGCGCGCTGGGTCCCGCTCACGCGTGTCGACGCCCCGCAGCGCCTCACGCTCGGGGACGCGTTCACGGCGTGGACGGGCCCGTTCGCGCGCGCCGGGCTCCCCGGGTTCGCCGACCGCATGGTGGTCGACCGGTTCGACCCGCCGACGACGACGTCCCCAGGCCGGGCCACGTTCCGCAAGCTTGGTCCCGTGCTGCTCGGCACGGCCGAGGTGATCGTGGTCCCCGAGGGCGAGGCATGCGTCGTGCGCTGGGTCGAGGACGTCCACGTGCGCGGGCTGCCCCGCCGACTCACCGACCCCGTGCTGCGCCGGGCGCTCGGCGCGATGCTGCGCCTCGTCCTGCGGCGCGTCCACGCCGAGCTCGACGCTCGCTGACCCGCCCGCGGGCCGAGTCCGATGTCAGTAGCTGCCGCTGCTCACGGCCTGCCCGACGCCGATCAACGTCATGACGAGCACGAACCACCCCAGGGTCCCGAGCCCGCCGATGATCGCGCCCGCGACCGCAAAGCCCTGACCAGCGCGCTCGCCGGTGCGGGTCTTCCGGAACGCGGCGATGCTCAGGAACAGACCGAGCGGCGAGAACCCGATCAGCGCGAAGACGAAGCCGGCGACCGCCAGCCCGACGGTGGGTCGTTGCAGCCATAGCGGCAGGCTCACCCACCCGGGCGCACGAGCCCGGACTCGTAGGCGAGGATCACCGCCTGGGCGCGGTCGCGGATGTCGCACTTGGTGAGCACGTGGCTCACGTGGGTCTTGACGGTCTGCTCGGCGAGGAAGAGTCGCTCGGCGATCTCCTTGTTGGACAAGCCCTCGGCGATCAGCACGAGCACCTCTTTCTCGCGCGGGGTGAGCTGCTCGATCGACGGCGCCTCGGTGCGGGGTTCGGTGCGCACCTCGAGGTAGGTCTCGATGAGGCGACGGGTGAGGGACGGGGCGAGGAGCGCCTGACGTCGATCTGGTCCTGGGCCCCGAGCAGGGCCGAGAACCCTTCGCGCACCATGGCCTGGTCGTCGACCACGAGCACCTTGATCACTCCGCCACCTCCGTGGGCCCGCTCAGCCCTCCGCTCGCCGGCGCATCGTCGCGAGGGTCATGCCGGTGCTGAGCAGCAGGAGCGCAAGGCCCACGGGGACGAGCAGGGAGGCGCCCGTCACGGGGAGTCGGTCCTCATCGTCGTCCTCGACGACGTCGTCGCCCTCGGTGCCGTCCTCCTCGACGACGTCATCGTCCTCGGTCCCGTCCTCCTCAGCGACGTCGTCGCCCTCGGTCCCGTCGTCCTCGATGCCGTCGTCGACGCCGTCGTCGCCCGGTTCGTCGTCCTCGGCCGCCTCGGCGGCGAGGACGGTCACCGTGAAGGAGGTCGTCGCGGTGTTGCCGCTCGGGTCCTGCGCGGTGCACGTCACGCGGTGCTCACCGACGCCGAGCGCGGTGCCGGGAGCTGGCTCGCAGGTCACCTCGACCTGCCCGGAGTTGTCGGACGCCGACGGCGGCTCGAACTCGACCAGGGCGCTCGTCTCACCCTCCCGCAGCTGGACCGTGACGTCGTCGACGTCCCCGATCACGGGCG
>JAJUHG010000295.1 GCA_029267995.1 Micrococcales bacterium | reverse complement strand
GTGTTCGTCACGATCGCGCTCGTCTACCTCGCGGTCGCCGCCGCCTACGCACGCGTCCCCCAGGACCCCCGCCCGGTCCCTTCCCCCTGACCCACCCCGCCCCAGCCCAGCCCACCCCGCACCGCCCCACCCGATGAAGTCGGCAGTTCGCCGTGGAATCGGCAGTGCGAGCTGCCGATCCCGCGGCAAAGTCACGAGTTCGCGGGGGTGCCCGGGGATCAAGCCCCGCACCGGCGGGCGAGCTGGTGCCAGACGTCCCGACCAGGCTTCGCCCGCCCCACCCGATCAACTCGGCAATTCGCCGCAGAATCGGCAGTGCGCAGTGCCGATCCCGCGGCAAAGTGCCGAGCTCGCGGCCGGGTGGAGGCGGGGCGCGGGCAGCCGGGGGAGGCGGGGCGGGGATTAGCCGGCGCGGTGGGCCGCGGGTCAGCCGGCGGGGACGGTGCGGGACGCGGCCCACGCGCGCAGGGCCGCGATCGGCTCGGCCATGACGACCGAGAGCGGGCGCGTCGCCGCGAGCTCGTCCGCGACGTGCTGAGGACCGAGCGCCTCGCCGCGCGCGTGCGCCGCGTAGGTCGCCGAGACGACCGCCTGCTCGATCTCCGCACCCGAGAACCCCTCGCACCGCTCCGCGAGCGCCGCGAGCACCGCAGGGTCGCAGCGCAGCCCACGCCGCGAGGTGTGGATGTCGAGGATCTGCGCGCGCACGGGCGCCGAGGGCAGGTCGACGAAGAAGATCTCGTCGAAGCGGCCCTTGCGCACGAGCTCGGGCGGCAGCGCGTTGATCGAGTTGGCCGTCGCGACCACGAACACCCGCGAGCCCTTCTCCGCGAGCCAGGTGAGGAACGTCCCGAGCAGGCGCGCGGAGATGCCGTCGTCGGAGGAGTCGGTCGCGAGGCCCTTCTCGATCTCGTCGATCCACAGCACGCACGGGGCGAGCACCTCGGCGGTCGCGAGCGCGTCGCGGAGCTTGCGCTCGGACTCGCCCACGTACTTGTCGCGCACCGCGCCGAGGTCCGCGCGCAGCAGCGGGACCCCGAGCATCGAGGCGGCGACCTTCGACGCGAGCGACTTGCCGCAGCCCTGCACGCCGAGCAGGAGCACACCCTTGGGCGGCTCGAGGTGCGCGGCCGAGCCGTCGAACGCGGGCGCCCGCACGCCGAGCCAGTGCTTGAGCCGGTCCATCCCGCCCAGGTCCGCGAGCGAGGCGGTCTCGTACTCGTAGGTGACCGCGCCGCCCCCGCCGAGCAGCTCGTGCTTCGCGCGGGTGACCGCCGAGACGTCCGAGGCGTCGATCGCGCCGTCGTCGAACACCGCGGTGCGTGCGAGGCGTGCGACGTCGGCGCGGGTGAGCCCTGCGAGGTTCGCGACGAGCAGGTCGACCGCGCGGTGGTCGACGTGCGCCGCGCGCCCGTTCGTGCGCTGCCACTCCATGACGACCTGGTCGACGATCTGGCGGCGCTCGTGCTCGGAGGGGAAGGCGAGGTCGAGGCGCGCGACGAGGTGGCTGAGCTCGCCCGGGACGGTGATCCGGTGCGAGACGAGCACGATCGTGCGGGGGGCCCGGTCGAAACCGAGGGCGATGTCCTTGAGCAGGCGCACGTGCACGGGGTCGTCGAGGAAGGGGTGGAAGTCCTTGAGCACGTAGATGCCCGGCTGCGTCATGTCGCGGACCCACTGCAGCAGGTCGGTCGGCTGGGCGTTGTGCTTCTGCGCGCCGCCGAGGTCCTGGTCGCGGCGCACGAGCCCTTGCGTGATCGTCCACGAGAACACCGGGAGCGGGCGGACGGCGTGCGGACCGGCGACCGTGTCGAGCACGAGCCGGGTCGCGGACGCCTCGTCGCGGGTCTCGATGACGATGATCGGCACGCGTCCTGCAAGGAGCGAGGCAAGGTCGGCGCGCGACGGGGACTCGTGCATGCGCGCAATCTACCCACTCCGTGTCCGCCGACGACGGCGCCCCGGCACCTCGCGACGACGGCGACCGCCAGCCTCGGCGACAGTCCCGCGGCACGTCCGCCGACGACGACGCCGCGCGGCGCCCGGTTCGGCCGGCCAGGGCTCAGGTCGACCCGTCGTGGTCGGGGCGGGTTCAGTGCGTGCCGGACGCGGACGCGCCGTCGGCCCCGCGTGCTGCCCACCACGCGAGGAGGCGCTCGCGCGCGAGGTCCTCGCCGAGCGGCCCGTGCTCGATGCGCTCGGCGAGCAGGAAGCGGTACGCCTCGCCGACCTCCCGCCCGGGCGGGATGCCGAGGACGGCCATGATCTGCTCGCCGTCGAGGTCGGGGCGGATCTTGTCGAGCTCCTCCTGCTCCTGCAGGGCAGCGATCCGCGCCTCGAGGTCGTCGTAGGCGGCTGCGAGGCGCGCGGCCTTGCGGCGGTTGCGCGTCGTGCAGTCCGAGCGGGTCAGGCGGTGCAGGCGCTCGAGGAGGGGGCCGGCGTCGCGCACGTAGCGGCGCACCGCGGAGTCGGTCCATCCCGCGTCGCCGTAGCCGTGGAAGCGCAGGTGCAGCTCGACGAGGCGCGCG
>JAJUHG010000294.1 GCA_029267995.1 Micrococcales bacterium | reverse complement strand
GGGGCCCGCGACGGCGGGGTCGTCGCCCACGGGGATGTCGCCCGTCGCGCCCTCGCCCTCGGACGTCGCGCCGCCGGCGTCGGAGGTGCCGGCGCCCTCGGAGGTATCGTCCGTGGCGTCGTCGTCGGCGGGTGCCTCGACCGCGCCCTCGGCGCCGGTCCCGGTCGTGCTCTCGGACGCGCCGCTCGAGCCCGGGGTCGTGCCGCTCGCGCAGCCGGCGAGCGTCAGGGCGAGCACGGCGAGTGCCGAGGCGAGCAGGGAACGGGGGCGGGACATGGGGGGCTCCTCGGGAAACGGACAGAAATGATCGTTTCCGACCCTAGCGGTCGAGCTGCGAAAAGCCTGCCCCTGACCAGGACTTTCACCCGCTCGAGATGGGGGCTCGGCGCATCACCACCGTCGCACGCCGTTGTGTGACGGCGGGTGATGGCCTCAACCCGCACTATGGCCGAGTGACTCCCGCCACACCAGGGCGCAGGCGAGACGTAGCCGAACCGTGTCCTGATCGTGACCCGGCGTGCCCGTCTCCTCCCGAGCTGTGCGTCACGCCGCGGGCGGGGTGCTCCCGAGGTTCTCCCCGAGCTGTTCCTCGGCGGTCAGGAGGTCCTCGCGCGGTGCGCCGCTCGCGTCCCCGTCGCGGATCTCCTTCATCTCCTCGTGGATGAGCTCCATCGCGGTGTCGAGCGACCACGCGGTGTCCGCCGCGAGCTTGAGCGCGTCGGTCAGGTGGTGCGGGACCTCACGGTCGTAGCGGTAGTAGATCTTGTGCTCGAGCGATGCCCAGAAGTCCATCGCGATCGTGCGTAGCTGGATCTCGACCACGACGTCCTCGACCCGGTCGGACAGGAACACCGGGACCTTGACGATCAGGTGCAGCGACTTGTACCCGTTCGCCTTGGGCTCGGCGATGTAGTCGCGTTCCTCGAGCACCGTGAGGTCGCTCTGCCCCGCGAGCATGTCGCGCACGCGGTAGATGTCCGAGACGAACGAGCACGTGACCCGCACCCCCGCGATGTCGAGGATGTTCTCCCGGATCGCCTCGGGCGTCACGGGGATGTCCTTGCGGCGGCACTTGTCGAGGATCGAGTCGAAGGACTTCAGACGCGAGGCGACGTGCTCGACCGGGTTGTAGTTGCGCAGGTGGCGGAACTCGTCGCGCAGGATCGAGATCTTCGTCATGACCTCGTCGATCCCGAACTTGTAGGTCATGCTCAGCCAGCGCAGCTCGGTCATGAGCGCCTCGGCCTCGTCGGGGCCCCGCTCGGCGAGGATCTTGGCGAGCAGCGCGCTCGGGGAGTCACCCTCACGGGCGGTGATCATCATGGGGCGGTCCCTCCTCGCGCCGATCGTAACGACGGTTCCTGGGTGTCGGCTGGGACCTGTCTGGGCCCTGTGGTCGAGCGTGACGGCAGCCGTGCGAGGGTCGCCGTGCAATCGCACGCATCGCTTGGCGCACGGGCCAACCGGGACGAAACGGAAGAGTCCCCGGATCGATTCGACGGGGCTTGCATCCGAGGCGGATCGGGGGCAGACTAGTCACCGACGGTGCGCATCGCCTGCCCCCTGCGCGGTGCGCACTGTCTTTATTTTTGCCCGCGTGCGAGCAGCTCGCCATGGTCGACGAGCCCCGCGCGGAAGCCCCCGCGATCGCCCTGGCGAATCGGGCGTTTCGGACCTTGAGCCGCGTCTTTCCGCGGCTCACGAGTCGCCGTCGGCGTGGCACCGCGCGCGAGCCGCCACGACCCGCCTACGGTGCAGGAGTGAGCCTTTCCATGCGCGGCAGCGACCCCGAGGGTCGCTCGGGGACCGACGACACCGGTGCCGGGGTCGACGCGCCCGGCGGGACCGAGCTCGTCGCGGGTGCGCTCGCCCGCTGGCGTGGCGCCCTCGTCGCCCAGGCGGGAGGCTCGTCGCTCTCGGACGTCTCGCTCCTCGGCGAGGCGAACCTCGACTTCTCCGCGGCGCACCCCTCGGGCGTCGCGCAGCTCTTCGCGGGACGCCCGACGCGTCTGTCGAACCTCGTGCGCGAGGGCGTTGCCCTCTCGACCGCCCGCCGCCGGGCCCGCGCGGTCGCGGTCCGCGCGGACGACTACGCGCAGCGCTTCGGGATCGCCCCGACCTTCCTCGCGATCGGCGTCGCGACGTGGACCGAGGAGGTCCGCGACGACCACGAGGAGGACATGCCCGACCCGCAGCCCGACGACGTCTCCGTGCTCGCCGAGGTCGCGAACCCGCGCGAGGACGCTCCTGACACCTCGGCCGCGTCGCCGGGCGAGGCCTCACCGCCCGCGCCGGACGGTGCCGAGCCAGGCCGTGCCGAGTCGGACGGTGCCGACCGCGACCGTGCGCGCTCGGCCGTTCCCGCTGCGGACGGTGCCCCGCCTGATCCTGCGGCGCCCACGGTCGAAGGCTCGCCCCACGGGCGTCCCGACCCCGCCCACCCCGCACACCGGTCCACGGACCGCGGAGCCTCGGCCGCCAGCACGGGACACGCGGGGGTCAAGCCGCGCACGCGCACCGCGCGTCGCACCTTCCGTGCCCCCGTCCTGCTGCGCCCCCTGACGCTCCAGCCGCGCGG
>JAJUHG010000293.1 GCA_029267995.1 Micrococcales bacterium | reverse complement strand
GTCCAGAACAGGACCGTCGTGTCGCCCTCGGGCAGCAGGCACGTCGCGTGGAAGGAGTTCTTGAAGCCGTCGCCCGCGATGCCTGCGTTGCCGCCGGTGAGCCACGTCATGGACGTCGAACGGCCGATCAGGCGCACGATCTCGGCCGCGGCGATCGTCACGATCGCGAGGTAGTCCCCGCGCAGCCGCAGCGTCGGCATGCCGAGCAGGAGCGCGAACAGCACCGCGGCCGCCATCCCGACGAGGAAGCCGGTGAGGGCCGAGTTCCCTGCGAGGGTCGTGATCGCGAAGCCGTAGGCCCCGATGAGCATGAAGCCCGCCTGACCCATGTTGAGCAGGCCCGTGAGGCCGAAGTGCACGTTGAGCCCGATCGCTGCGATCACGTAGGCCGCGGTCACGGGGTGGAAGAGCTCGCCGGCGACGTTGGCGAGGATGCTGGTCCAGTCCATGGCAGGGCCTCCGTCAGCCGATACGCTCCGCGCGGCCCAGGATTCCCTGGGGCCGCACGAGCAGGACGAGGATGAGGATCACGAGGGCGCCCGCGTAGCGCAGGTCCGAGGGGATGACGAGCGAGGACATCTCCGAGACGAGGCCGATCACGATCGAGCCGACGAGCGCGCCGAACGCGGTGCCCAGGCCGCCGAGCGTCACTGCGGCGAACATCAGCAGCAGGATCGTTCCTCCCATGTTCCACGACGTGACGTTGAAGTACAGACCGATCAGGACGCCGCCGAGCGCCGCGAGGCCGGCGCCCACGATCCACACGAGGCGGATGATCCGCTCGACGTTGATGCCCGAGGCCGCGGCGAGCGCGGGGTTGTCGGCGACCGCGCGGGTCGCCCGCCCGGTCCACGTGCGCTGGAGGAAGAACGCGACCCCGCCGAGCGCGAGCGCGGCGATCGCGGTCGAGAGCAAGGACTGGTGGGCGATGATGACGCCGCCGACGTTGATCGACGTGGGCGTCGCGATCGAGATGCGCAGACGCCCGCCCCCGAAGAAGAACTGGAAGGTGTACTGCAGGGCCATCGACAGGCCGATCGTGATGATCATGAGCTGCACAGGCCCCATGCCGCGCTTGCGCAGCGGCTTCCAGATTCCCGCGTCCTGCGCGTAGCCCGAGAGTGCCCCGACGACCACCGCGAGGATCCCTGCGACGAGGAGGGGCAGGTCCATGAGCTGGGCGAAGACGTAGGCCGCGAGCGCGCCGAGGGTCACCTGCTCGCCGTGCGAGAAGGAGCTGAGCCCGGTCGTGCCGTAGATGAGCGAGAGCCCGACCGAGGCGAGCGCGAGCAGGAGCCCGAAGATGATCCCCGAGGTGAACTGCTGGGCGACGCGGGGGAAGGTGATCGCGCCGGGCCTCGAGGAGTCCTCGGCGCCGGGTTCGACGTCGACCCCCGGGTCGGGGGAGGTCGTGCCCGGGTCGCTCGGTGACTCGCTCGTGCCTGGGGACGGCGAGCTCGCCGAGCCGAGCGGGAAGAGCGCCGCGGTCGAGGCGCCGACGTCGGCCGTGACGGTGCGCGGGTTGTCCTGCGGGTTGCGCAAGGTCTCCCCTGGGGGGAGCGACTCGGTGTCGAGCGTCACGGTGTACTCGCCGTCCTCGCTCACGGCGACCGACCAGCGCCCGTCGGCGTCGGTCGTCGCCTCGCCCGCGAAGCCCTGCCCCTCGACGACGATCCGCACGCCCGTCGCTGGGTCGCCCGCCGCGGTGCGGATGCGACCGCTGATGCACGCGGTCTCGGAGTCGGGGACACACTCGGCGGCGGCCGCGGTGGCCGGTGGGGCCCACCAGGCGCACAGCAGGAGCGCGAGCATCAGGGTGACGAGCGCGGCTCGGGCTCGGGCGGGGCGAACCCCGTGCACCACGGCTGAGCGCACTGCAACCTCCTCGCGGTTCGGCAGGGCGCAGGACGCCCGATCGGTCTGAAGTGTGACGCAGACTAGTTGCATTCAGTTTCGCTTGTGTGACAAACGGCACGAGCGTCGCGGATTCGCTATCGGATCGACACCGAAGGGCCCGATCGGGGCTTGCGGCGCGCCAGCGGCGAGGGCTATCAATGGCTCGAGGGGGCCGCCGGCGTCCTGCCGGGAGGGTGTCCGTGCGATCGGAGGCGATGGTGAGCCGAGCAGGTGTCCACGTCCGTGCCGCCGAACCCGAGGACGTCGCCCGCCTCGTCCCGGTGTGTCTCGCGGCGCGCGCGGAGTCGACGGTCGGACCGCAGCTGTGCTCGCCGGACGCCCAGGTGCTCGACGAGCAGCTGCGTCTGTTCGCGTCCCACTCGGGCGCGCACGTGCTGCTCGCCGAGGTCGACGGTGAGGTCACGGGCCTGCTGCTCGCGCGCGTCGTCGGCCCGGGCGCGTTCTCGCAGGACCGAGCGGTGCACGTCGAGGCGATCTACGTCGCCGCGGAGCACCGCCGGCGGGGGATCGGTCATGCGCTGGTCGGCGCGCTTGCGTCGATCGCGGAGGAGGCCGAGGTGCGCCACGTGTACGCGGTCCCGCTGCCGGGGGCCAGGGGGATGCAGCGCTTCCTCGCGCGGCTCGGTTTCGCGCCGGCGGCGGCCTTCCGGGTCGTGCCGCTCGCGGCGCTCC
>JAJUHG010000292.1 GCA_029267995.1 Micrococcales bacterium | reverse complement strand
GCGTCTGGCGTGCCGGCGAGCCCGCCTGAGAACCCCACCGCCCACCGTCCGCCCCGTCAGTCCCGCCCGCCCCGCGAGTTCGGCACTTTGGCGCGAGATCGGCAGTCTGAGCTGCCGAAGTCACGCCAAAGTGCCGAGCTCGTCGCGCGTGCTGGGTGGTCACGGGGAGTGCGGCGCCGTCAGGCGTGGGGGGGTCGCCAGCCCAGCGAGGACCTCGAGGACGCACAGGGCCCCGAGGCGCACCGTGCGGCCGTCGGGGGAATCCGACGTCGCGTCGACCTCGGTGATGTCGACCGTGCGGACCCGCGGGTCGGCGCCCGCGACCCGCGCCGCGGCGCGTAGCTCCCACGCGGCGATCCCGCCCGGCACCGACGCCGGACACCCTGGCGCGACGGCTCTGTCGCACACATCGACGTCGAGGTCCACGTGAACCGGCCCGCCCGCCGCTCCCGCGATGTCGAGCGCCTCCGCCATGACCTCGGCGATGGGGCGGCGGTGCAGCTCGTCGCGGTGGATCAGCGTGATCCCGGCGGCGGCGGCCCGGCGTGCATAAGCGACCGAGTTGGCGAAATCCGCGATGCCGATCTGCACCACGCGCCGCCCGTCGAGCCCTGCCTCGAGCAGCCTGCGCACGGGGGAGCCGTTCGACACCCCGTCCCGCAGGTCGAGGTGCGCATCGAGCGTCACGAGCCCCGCGCGCCCGAGGTCCTCGCCCCACGCACCGAGCGCGACCGGGACGGTGATCGAGTTGTCGCCCCCGATCGCGACGAGCGTCCGGCTGCGCTCGATCACCGCCGCGACGCGCTCGCGGACGCGCGCCTCACCCGCGGGTCCGTCCGGCTCGGCGACGTCGCCCGCGTCGGCGCACACGAGCGCGCGCAGGTCGACCGGCTCGCGACCCGTCGAGGTGCTGGCGAGCACGGCCGGGCTGAAGCGCGTGAGCGCCTCGCGGACCGCCGCTGGCGTCGCGTGCGCACCCGTAGGAGACAGGGAGGTGCGCCACGCGGGGACCCCGAGCAGCGCGAGGTCGACGCGAGCGGGCGCGCGGTCGAACGACTCCCACCCGCCCGCGCGGGGCCACGAGGGGTCAATGCTCACGCCCCCACGCTAGCGACGAGGTCGTGAGGAGTGCGCGAGCTCGTGGCAGATGAGCCACGAACCCGGCGGATCCTCACGACCTCGCGGGCTAGTGCTGGGCGACCCAGGTGCGGATCACCTCACGGACCCACGTCGCGCCCGTCTCGCCGCCGTAGTTCTCGGCGAAGCGCGGGTCCGCGACGTACATGTCGGCGAGGTTCAGCAGGTAGCCCTTGTCGACGGCCCCCGAACCGTGACCCCGGGTGCCCGGGATGCCCGAGAGCCAGTCGACGTGCCGCTGGGCCAGGGCCTGCGCCTCGTCCGAGGCCGGATCGAGGCCCGCATCTGCCCCAGCGGTCCACGCGGCCGAGAGCGCGGCGGCCTCGTCGAGGAAGCGCTCGCGGCCCTCGTCGCCGAGCGAGCGCCACCACGAGTCGCCCTTCTGGTAGGCCTCGGCGCCCCAGCGCTCGACGACCTCGTCCTTGTACTGCGTGTGGTCGAAACCGTCGAACATGTCCTTCGCCACGATCTCGTCCCCCCCTTCCAGTGCGGTGATCGTCCGGGACACGGCAGCCCGCTGCCGCTCGAGGCGCTCGCGCTCGGCGTCGATCCAGTCGAGGTGGGCGCGCAGCGCGCGGACCTCGTCCTTCTCGCGGTCGAGCACGGCCCTGATCTCCTCGAGAGCGAGCCCCAGCTCGCGCAGCAGCAGGATGCGCTGCAGGCGCACGAGGGCGTCGTCGTCGTAGAAGCGGTAGCCGTTGGCACCGGTGCGCGAGGGGGTGAGAAGCCCGACGTCGTCGTAGTGGCGCAAGGTGCGGCTCGTCACGCCGGTGACCTTGGTGACCTCATGGATCGACAGCTCCACGTCCCTCTCCCTGCCGTGCCCCGAACTTCTGACCCGAGCAACGCTAAACATTGACGTCACGTCAATGTCAATCCCTGCGTGGGGCAGCCCGCCGCGCACTGGGTACACTGGCGCGCACAGGCATCGACCCGGCCATCACCGGTGAGCCTCCGGAAGAACGGGAGACCGCAAGGCCTCCTCAGTAGAACCGGACGGGTAGGCCCGTCACAGCCCAACGAAGCGGTCGAGGCACGCGCGAGCGAGCAGCGGCAAGCGGGGTGGTACCGCGGTGTTCCCCGACGGGGCGCATCGTCCCTGCACGACGCCGCGCCACCCAGGCGCCCGCCGCAGGAGAGCACGAACCGGCCATGGCCTACCCGCTGCACCGCCGTGAGGACTCGGTCCCCGCGTCCCCCGACCTGCCCCGTCTCGAGCTCGACGTCCTGTCCTACTGGGACACCGACGGCACGTTCCAGGCCTCGATCGACCAGCGCGAGGCGGGCGAGGACGGCGCGAACGAGTTCGTCTTCTACGATGGCCCACCCTTCGCGAACGGTCTGCCGCACTACGGCCACCTGCTCACGGGCTACTTCTAGGACGTCGTGCAGCGCTACATGACGATGCGCGGGCGCCGCGTCTAGCGCAGCTTCGGCTTTGACACCCACTGGCTGACCGCTGAGCTCGAGGCCGAGCGCATCCTCG
>JAJUHG010000291.1 GCA_029267995.1 Micrococcales bacterium | reverse complement strand
CCTGTTCTACACCGGCGTCAACTACAAGATGGGCGAGACCCACGACGGCGCCTCGACCACCGACTGGATGGAGCAGGAGCGCGGCATCACGATCACGTCCGCCGCGACGACGTGCTACTGGAACAACCACCAGATCAACATCATCGACACCCCCGGTCACGTCGACTTCACGGTCGAGGTCGAGCGCTCGCTGCGCGTCCTCGACGGCGCGGTCGCCGTCTTCGACGGCAAGGAGGGCGTCGAGCCCCAGTCCGAGACGGTGTGGCGCCAGGCCGACAAGTACAACGTCCCGCGCATCTGCTTCGTCAACAAGATGGACAAGCTCGGTGCGGACTTCTACTTCACCGTCAAGACGATCGTCGACCGCCTCAAGGCCAAGCCGCTCGTCATCCAGCTGCCGATCGGTGCGGAGAACGACTTCATCGGTGTCGTCGACCTTGTCGAGATGCGCGCCCTCGTGTGGCACGGCGAGACGGCCCTCGGCGAGAAGTACGACGTCGAGGAGATCCCGGCCGAGCTGCAGGAGAAGGCCGAGCAGTACCGCGCCGAGCTGATCGAGGCGGTCGCCGAGACCTCCGAGGAGCTGCTCGAGAAGTACCTCGGCGGTGAGGAGCTCACGGTCGAGGAGATCAAGGCCGGCATCCGGGCCCTCACGGTCTCCTCCGAGGCCTACCCCGTGCTGTGCGGCTCGGCCTTCAAGAACAAGGGCGTGCAGCCCATGCTCGACGCGGTCGTGGACTACCTGCCCACCCCGCTCGACGTCGACGCTGTCAAGGGCCACCCGGTCGGCAACGAGGACGAGGTCGTCGAGCGCAAGCCCGACGTCACCGAGCCGTTCTCGGCCCTCGCGTTCAAGGTCGCGGCACACCCCTTCTTCGGCAAGCTCACCTACGTCCGGGTCTACTCGGGCAAGGTCGCGCAGGGCGCCCAGGTGCTCAACACGACCAAGGGGAAGAAGGAGCGGATCGGCAAGCTCTTCCAGATGCACTCCAACAAGGAGAACCCGGTCGAGGAAGCGATCGCCGGTCATATCTACGCCTTCATCGGCCTCAAGGACGTCACGACGGGTGACACGCTCTCCGACATGGCCTCGCCGGTCGTGCTCGAGTCGATGAGCTTCCCCGAGCCCGTGATCGACGTCGCGATCGAGCCGAAGACGAAGGGCGACCAGGAGAAGCTCTCCGTCGCGATCCAGAAGCTCGCGGAGGAGGACCCGACCTTCCGCGTCCGCCAGGACGAGGAGACGGGCCAGACCGTGATCGGCGGCATGGGCGAGCTCCACCTCGACATCCTCGTGGACCGCATGCGTCGCGAGTTCAAGGTCGAGGCGAACGTCGGCAAGCCGCAGGTCGCCTACCGCGAGACGATCCGTCGCACGGTCGAGAAGATCGAGTACACCCACAAGAAGCAGACGGGTGGCTCGGGGCAGTACGCGAAGGTCCAGATGACCTTCGAGCCCCTCGACACGACCGACGGCGAGATCTACCAGTTCGAGAACAAGGTCACCGGTGGCCGTGTCCCGCGCGAGTACATCCCCTCCGTGGACGCGGGCATCCAGTCCGCGATGGAGCTCGGCGTGCTCGCCGGCTTCCCGCTCGGGGGCGTCAAGGCGACCCTGCTCGACGGTGCCGCGCACGACGTCGACTCCTCGGAGATGGCGTTCAAGATCGCCGGCTCGATGATCCTGAAGGAGGCCGTCCGCAAGGCCGACCCCGTCCTTCTGGAGCCGGTCATGGCCGTCGAGGTGCGTACGCCCGAGGAGTACATGGGCGACGTCATCGGCGACATCAACTCGCGGCGCGGGATGATCCAGTCCATGGAGGACGCGACGGGAGTCAAGGTCGTCCGTGCGCTGGTGCCGCTCTCCGAGATGTTCGGGTACGTGGGTGACCTGCGGTCGAAGACCCAGGGTCGCGCCGTGTACTCGATGCAGTTCGACAGCTACTCCGAGGTTCCTCGGAATGTTGCCGAGGAGATCATCAAGAAGACCCGGGGCGAGTAGTCCCACTGGTCGAAACCCAGTAAGAATAATCAACCGACCCGTTGGACCGCACGCCGGTCGGCCTCGCCCGAGGTCCGCCCGGTCGGCAACAACTCTCAACCGTCCGAGGAGGACACAGTGGCTAAGGCGAAGTTCGAGCGGACCAAGCCGCACGTCAACATCGGCACGATCGGTCACGTCGACCACGGCAAGACGACGCTGACCGCGGCCATCTCGAAGGTGCTGGCTGACAAGTACCCGTCCGCGACGAACGTCCAGCGCGACTACACGTCGATCGACTCGGCGCCCGAAGAGCGTCAGCGTGGTATCACGATCAACATCTCGCACGTCGAGTACGAGACCCCGAAGCGCCACTACGCGCACGTCGATGCCCCGGGTCACGCGGACTACATCAAGAACATGATCACGGGTGCCGCCCAGATGGACGGCGCGATCCTCGTGGTCGCCGCGACGGACGGCCCGATGGCCCAGACGCGTGAGCACGTCCTGCTTGCCCGCCAGGTCGGTGTCCCGTACCTGCTGGTCGCGCTCAACAAGGCCGACATGGTCGACGACGAGGACATCCTCGAGCTCGTCGAGGTCGAGGTCCGCGAGCTCCTCTCCAGCCAGGGCTTCCCGGGCGACGACGTCCCGGTCGTGCGCGTCTCGGG
>JAJUHG010000290.1 GCA_029267995.1 Micrococcales bacterium | reverse complement strand
TGTAGGTCGTGAGCGTCTCGTCGCCGTAGCCGGGCAACGTGTTGGTGGCGACGCACTCGGCGTAGGTCGCACGAGCGCGCGCGGCCATCTGGTGGGCGGTCAGCATCGTCACGTCGTCGAGGGCGTGCACCGCGACCAGGTGCGGGGCGGCTTTCTCAATGACGATGAACCTGAACTCCCGCTCCGGTTCACCGGCCCACGCGAGCGTGTCGAGGTACCAGGCGGCCTGCACGGGGTACCCGTACCGTGCCGCCTCTCGCCCGAACTCGATCCGTGACGCCGAGCCCGCTGTCGTCTTGACGTCGATCGCGACCTCGGCGTTGAGCCGGTCGATCCTGGCCCGGCAGCGCACACCCGTCTCGGGGTCGGTGGCGAACACGCTGACCTCCGAGTGCCCGTCGAGCTCGAGCAGCCGCCGCGCCTCGGGGTGGGCGAGGGCAGCCTCAGCCATCGCATCCACGGCGAGCATGTGCGCGGGGGTGATGGGCACGAGCCCGGCCGCCCGCTGCTCCTCGCGCCACGCCACCGTCGCAGCCTTGGTGCTCGGGTTGCCGCTCGGCGTCAGGTGCTCCTCGGGGTACTCGATCACGGGTGATCCGACGCCGAGGATGCGTGCGTGGACGGCGTGCCCGACGTCATAGGCCACGGACTCGCGACGGTGCTCGAGGTCATACCGGTACCGCGCGGGCGAGTCGAGCAGCGCACGGGCTTGCGTGCTGCTCAGCTCTGGCCGTGCGTGGTAGGTCTGCTCGTCGAGGCCCAGAAGAAGCCCGTCGAACTTCAGTGACTCAGGCACGATCTCTCCATTCCTTTCGTGCGCGCAGCCGAACGCACGCCCGGCATATCCGCACGCCGCGCCACCAGCGCGTGTTCTCTTCGTCGAAGGCGTGGCCGCGGATGCACTCCTTAGCCAGCACCTTCCGCAAGTCGCCGCGCGCTCGGCGGGCTTCGGTGCGCTTCGCGTTCGCCTCGCGCCCGCACGCGGCGCAGCGGCGGCTATCGGACGGATCCCTGTAAACGTTCTCGGGGACCGTGATGTCATGCCCGTGCTTGCACGTTGTGCGGACGCTCCCGTATGGGGCTGCGCCGCGACGCACGTTCTCGGCATGCGTCACAGGCTCGAGGTGGTCGGGGTTCACGCACGCACGGTTGCGGCAGAGGTGGTCAAGGACCAGGCCCTTGGGGATCGGGCCGCGTTCGAGTTGGAAGGCGACGCGGTGCGCGTAGTCGTTGCGACCGTCGGGTGTACGCAGGTTCCCGTAGCCGCCCGCCGTGCGCGCCCCGACCCACTCCCAGCACTCACCCGGCCCCTTGCGGTCGACTCGTCGCCAGAACTTGTCCCTGCTCACAGCCCCTCCCTCCCGTAGTCGTCCGCCTCGTCTCTGGTGGTTTCGTATGCCTCGTCGGGGTCGGGCAGGAACTCGTCGAGGGGGTCGTCGTCGTTCCAGGGGGCGCGGGGGTCCGCCCACGCACCCTCGGGCAGGTAGGCGCTCACCGGTTCCTCCCGTGGATGGTGTAGAAGAGCCCGCCGACCGCGATCAGCACGGCGGCGATGACGCCCAGCGCCCCGACGTTGAGGCCGGTCTCTGCGAGCTCGTCCACGGGCTCGTCGGTCGGCTCGTCTCGCGGCTCGTCGGTGTCGGGGTGGTCGTCGCCGATCACGTCGTCAGTGTCCGGGCTGGGCTTGTCCGGGGTCGGTGTCGGCTCAGGTGTTGGCTCGGGCCAGTGGTCGCCCTCGTCGCACTCGGCGGGGGTGTCGCACTCGGGTGCAGGCTCCGGCGTGGGGGCCGGGGTCGGCTCCGGGGTGGGGTCCGGTGTCGGCTCAGGCGACGGCTCCGGAGTGGGGATCGGCTCAGGCTCGGGCGTGGGCTCAGGGTCCGGTGTCGGGTCCGGGCTGGGCGTAGGCGTCGGCTCCGGTGTGGGCTCCGGGTCGGGAGTCGGTTCCGGCGTAGGAGTCGGTTCCGGCGTAGGCGTAGGGGTCGGCTCAGGGTCAGGCGTCGGCGTCGGCTTCGGTGAAGGCGTCGGCTTCGGCTTCTTCCCCAGACACACCGGCGACTGCCCGCCCTCCCCGAAGTGCTGGTTGAAGTGGCTGATCTGGACCCACGTGATGCAAGCCTTCGCAGGCACACCGAACGCCGACCAGGGGATGAAGCGCTCACCGATCCACTTGCCGCCCGGCTGGTTGTTGTTCGGGTCGAAGTGGATCCCCGCGCTGCCGTCCGGGTTCGACCAGCGGATGTTCACGTGCCCGTGCGCCCGGAACGTGTCGCCACTCGGGAGCGTGATGCCGTGGCGGTCCACGGTGTACGGCGTGGGGGAATCCGACCCGCCTGCAAACGCCACCGAGGCCCCAGCGATCAGGGCGGCCCACAGCACCAGCGACATCACGAGAGCCGGGGCCAGCGTCCGGGCCAAGCTTCGATACGAGGTGAACACGATCAGACTCCTAGAAGATGAAGGGCCGCCCAGATCAGGGCGGCCAGGGTGATAGCGGCAAGTTGAGCGACCAACCACGGGTCGCGACGACGACGGGTCACGACTCGACCCCCTCCGTGTGGGACCACATGTGCGCCCACAGGTCAGCGGTGTCCGGCGTGCATTCGAGGACGAAGCCGTCGTGGTCGTCGCTCTCTTTGATGTGGGCGGTCACGGGCACCTT
>JAJUHG010000289.1 GCA_029267995.1 Micrococcales bacterium | reverse complement strand
GTGCGGCTCGTCCTGCCGCTCGGGCTGTGCCTGCTGCCCGCGTTCGTGCTGCTCGGGATCGTCCCGTTCGTCCTCTCCCTCGGCGGACGGCTGCTCGGCCCGTGAGGCGGCGCCCCGCGGTCCACAGGGTGCGCCCTCGTCCCGCCGCCCGTGCTTCGCTGCGGGTCACCGTGGTTCTCCCCAGGAGAGGAGAGACCGATGGAAGAGACCGGGACGAACGCGGACGAGGTCGCACCGCCCGAGGACGGCGCCCCCGAGATCACGGGCGAGGAGGGTATGGCGACCGCCGAGTACGCGATCGTGACCCTCGCGGCTGCGGGCTTCGCGGGGCTCCTCGCGGTCATCCTGCGCAGTGCCGAGGTGCGCGAGGCGATCACCTCGCTCATCCGTGGCGCGCTGTCGGGATGAGTCGGGAGGAGGGCAGCGTCACCGCCGAGCTTGCGGTGGCGCTGCCCGCCGTCGTCCTCGTGCTGCTCCTCGTGCTCGGCCTCGGGGCGGCCTCGGCGGCCCAGATGCGCGTCGCCGACGCGGCGCGCGCGGGGGCGAGGGTCGCTGCGCTCGGGGACGACGACGGCGCCGTGCGGTCGGTTGCGCGGCGCCTCGCGGGCAACGGGGCCCATGTCAGTGTCGAGCGGGACGCACCGTGGGTCACGGTGAGCGTCGAGGCCCCTGCCGTGCTCGGCCTGGACGTGAGCGCGTCCGCGACCGCGTGGGCCGAGCCGTGACGGCTCGGGCCTGCTCCCGGTCCCGGTGGCGCACAGCCCTGCACGCGGGGTGTCGGGGCGAGGACGGTGCGGGGTCGGTGCTCGTCCTCGCGATGCTCGGCGTGGTCGTCGTGCTCGGCCTTGCGCTCGGCTCTCTCGGAGCGGCGCGCGTCGCGCGCGCGGGGGCGCAGTCCGCGGCGGACCTTGCGGCGCTTGCGGCGGCCGACCAGCTCGCGCTCGGGAGGGTCCTCGGTACGAGCGACGTCGAGGGGGCGTGCGCCCGGGCGAGGGAGGTCGCGGTCCGCAACGGGGCGAGCGTCGAGTCGTGCGCGCACGAGGGAGGCGGCGTCGTCGTCGTGCGTGTCGCCCGGGTGACGTCCTTCGGTCCTGCGCGCGCCGCAGCCCGGGCAGGTCCGGCGTCCGCGCGGTCGGGCTGAACGCAGGTCAGTGCGGGGCGTGCGCGAGCACGGCGTCGAGCAGGCGCACCGCGGCGGCCTTCTCTAGCGGGTGGTTCGCGTTGCCGCACTTGGGTGACTGGACGCACGCGGGGCACCCGTCGTGGCACGCGCAGCCCGCGATCACGTCCCGCGTCGCACGCAACCACGTCGCGCCGAGCCGAAAACCCCGCTCGGAGAAGCCCGCCCCGCCCGGGAAGGCGTCGTGCACGAACACGGTCGCCTGCTCGGTGTCGGCGTGCACCGCGGTCGACACCCCGCCCAGGTCCCAGCGGTCGCACGTCGCGAGCAGGGGCAGCAGGCCGATAGAGGCGTGCTCGGCGGCGTGCAGCGCGCCCGGGACCTGCTCGGCCGTGAGCCCCGCCGCGGCGAGCACCTCGGGCGGCGCGGTCCACCACACGCTCTTGGTCGTCAAGGTGCGTGGCGGCATGTCGAGCGGCTCGGACGCCATGAGCTGCAGGTCGGGCAGGCGGCGCTTGTCGTAGCCGACCACCTGCGTCGAGACCTCGACCGTGCCGAGGCTCAGGGTGAGGGGACCCCACGCGACCGACTCGTCGACACCCTTGACCGCGGTCGAGGTGATCCACCTCGCCCACGTGCCGTAGGGGACGTCCTCGCGCGTGACGAGCGCGACGCCGTCGTCGGCGACGAGCGCGTCGACCACGAAGCGCACGCCCTGGTGGACGTAGACCGCACCCGGGTGGACCGTCTGGTCGGCGTTCGCGGCGTCGACCGTCCCGAGCACCCGTCCCGTGCCAGCCTCGACGACCTGCACGGGTGAGCCGCCCGTGCCGCGCAGGTCGGTCAGGTGCGCCGCGGACTCCTCGGGCGTCCAGTACCAGCCCGAGGGGCGCTGGCGCAGCGCACCGCGGGCGACGAGCACGTCGAGCAGCTCGCGGGTGTGCGCGCCGAAGGTGTCGAGCTCGGCGCTGCGCAGCGGGAGCTCGGCGGCCGCGGCGCACAGGTGCGGGGCGAGCACGTAGGGGTTCGCGGGGTCGAACACGGTCGCCTCGACCGGGGTGTCGAACACGGTCTCGGGGTGGTTGACGACGTACTGGTCGAGCGGGTCCTCACGCGCGACGAGCACGACGAGGCCGTCCGCACCGCGACGACCCGCCCGGCCCGCCTGTTGCCATAAAGACACGCGCGTGCCGGGCCACCCCGCGATCACGACCGCGTCGAGCCCCGAGATGTCCATCCCGAGCTCGAGAGCGTTGGTCGTCGCGAGCGCGCGCAGCGTGCCGTCGCGGATGGCTTTCTCGAGCGCGCGGCGCTCCTCGGGCAGGTATCCGCCGCGGTAGGCCGCGACCTGGTCGCCGAGCCGGGGCCCCACCTCGCGCAGGTGCTCGCGCGCGCGGTCCGCGACCGACTCCGCGCCGTGCCGCGAGCGCGTGAACACGAGCGCCCGGGCGCCCGCGACCACGAGGTCGGTCACGAGGTCGGCGGCCTCGGCGGTCGCGGTGCGGCGCGCATGCTCGAGCCCGTCGGGCTCGGCGCCCACGTCCGGTCCCCCCG